>USNP01000022.1 GCA_900556165.1 uncultured bacterium | reverse complement strand
TTCTGTCAATGACGAGATTGACAAGCTCCGCCATTCAGCTACCTCAGCCCTTTTGGAGCGTAATGATGTTATTGTCGTGGCCTCAGTCTCTTGTATCTATGGTTTGGGTTCGCCCAAGGAATACGCTGATAGTGTCGTGAGTCTCCGTCCTGGTCTAGAGATTTCTCGTGATAAACTTTTGAATGATTTGGTCGATATTCAGTTTGAACGCAATGATATTGATTTCCAACGGGGAAGATTTCGTGTTCGTGGGGATGTGGTGGAGATTTTCCCAGCTTCCCGTGATGAGCATGCCTTTCGAGTAGAATTTTTTGGTGATGAAATTGACCGATTGATTTTGACAAATCCGCTCACGGGCGAAATTCTTGAAAAACCGCAGTTTTTTGATATTTTCCCAAATTCACACTATGCAACACCGAAAGAAATTATTGAACGCGCAATTCCGCAAATCGAGAAGGAATTTTATGCACGATACGAATATTTCGAAAAAAATAAGAAGTTTTTGGAAGCGCAACGATTAGCTCAGCGTACAAAATATGATCTTGAAATGCTTAGAGAAACTGGATTTGTTAAGGGTATCGAAAACTATACGCGCTATCTAACTGAGCGTTCGGCTGGCGAGCAACCCGCAACTTTGCTGGATTATTTTCCGGATGATTTTTTGCTTTTAGTTGATGAGTCGCATATGACTTTACCACAAGTTCGTGGAATGTTTAATGGTGACCGAGCGCGAAAAACTGTGCTGGTTGATAATGGTTTTCGACTTCCATCTGCTCTTGATAATCGCCCACTAACTTTCGAAGAATTTTATAAACATATTAATCAGGTGATTTATGTTTCGGCGACTCCAGGTGAATTTGAGCTTGAACATTCACCAAAACCAGCTCAGCAGGTTATTCGCCCAACAGGACTATTGGATCCTGAGATTGAAGTTCGAAAAATTGACGGCCAAGTTGATGATTTGATGGAAGAGATTCAAAAACGAATTTTGAAAAAACAGCGCATTTTGGTGACGACTTTAACTAAGCGAATGGCGGAAGATTTGAGCGGATTTTTAGAGGAAAACGGCGTAAAAACGGCATATATTCACAGTGAAATTGATACTTTGGAGCGCGGTGATATTTTGCGTGATTTGCGTGAAGGAACTTATGATGTTCTCGTTGGAATTAATCTTTTGCGTGAAGGATTGGATCTGCCAGAGGTCTCACTGGTTGCAATTATGGATGCTGATAAAGAAGGCTTTTTGCGTTCAGAAAGTGCATTAATTCAAACGATCGGGCGAGCGGCTAGGCATGAAGAAGGGAAAGTTATTATGTATGCTGATAAAATAACTCGTTCAATGAGACTTGCAATTAATGAAACGAACCGACGACGAGAAATTCAACAAGAATATAATTTTAAAAATGGAATTATACCAAAAAGTGTGGCGAGTGAGATTGGTGAAGGCTTGCGCGCGATTATTCCGCAAAAAGATAAAAAACCAAAATTAGATTTAAGGAAAATTCCGCGTGAAGAATGGAATAACTTGATTAAAGATTTAACGAATCAAATGAATCTTGCAAGCGCAAATTTGCTTTTCGAAGAAGCTGCAGATTTGCGAGATCAGATTGCAGAGATTCGAAAAAAGATGGCGTAAAAAAATAACCCTTTTGGGTTATTTTTTGAGTTGTATTTTAATGTCGTCGATTTCCTGTAAGGTCTTTACATGCCGCCACATATTATCTTGTGCATCAATAGTAACAAATATTATTAATGTGATAAGCAATAATGTATTTAATATAAGTAGAATTTGAAAAAATAGTTCTTTTTTGGAATTTTGTTTAAAAAATTTCATTAATAGCCTCTTGATATATATTAGAATTAAATATAAATATTATAACATACGCAAAACCAAAAAAACAATATTTTTATGCTTATTTTCAACACTTTAAAAATATTTAAAAAAGTGATATACTTGTTGATATGGAAAGAATATCAAAAGATGAAGTTAAGCATTTGGCGGAGCTTTCAAGTATTTCGCTAAGTGAAGAAGAAATTTCGAATCTTCAAACTGATTTGGGAAATATTGTTGAATATATCGAGCAATTAGGCGAATTAAATACTGACGGTGTTGAGCCGACATACTCAGTTTCGAAAAATCAAAATGTTTGGCGCGAGGATGAAATTAATGATTATGGCGTTAAGCGAGATGAACTCTTGAAGCTTGCTGGCGAAAATGTTGAAGATAATCAGGTGAAAGTTCCAAAGGTTTTATAGGAGAATTATGACGAATATTTTTGAAATTAGAGAGCAGATTTTGAGCGGAAAGAAAACCGCTGTTGAATTTGTTAAAGAAGCGATTTCGAAAGCCAAAGAAATTGAAAAATTTAACGCTTTTACGAGTTTAACTGAAGAGCGAGCTTTAGCACGTGCTCAAGAAATTGATGAGAAAATTTCGAAAGGCGAAAAAGTTGGTGAATTAGCTGGTGTTCCTTTTGTTGCAAAGGATAATTTTTTAGTTTTTGGTTCACCTTCGACAGCCTCAAGTAAAATGTTGGAGAATTTCGAAACTCCAATTCAAGCGACTGCGGTTGAAAAACTTGAAGAAGCGGGTGCAATTTGTATTGGGAAATCGAATTTGGACGCTTTTGCACATGGTGGCTCAACGGAAAACTCAGCTTTTGGTGTAACAAAAAATTCAGTTGATGAAGCTCGTGTTGCGGGTGGGTCATCTGGTGGTTCGGCGGTGATTACGGCACTCGATGTTGTGCCTTTTGCACTAGGAACAGACACTGGTGGTTCGATTCGTCAGCCTGCCAGCTTTAACGGTGTTTATGGCGTAAAGCCAACTTATGGAACGGTTTCGCGATTTGGTGTTGTTGCGATGGCGTCTTCGACAGATACGATCGGTGTTTTTGCGAAAACTGCTAAAGAGAGTGAGCTTGTAATGCGTGTGATGGCAGGGCTTGATTCTCGCGATGCGATGACTTTGCCAGATTTTTGGCAAGAAGAATCTGCGCCTAAAAAAGCTAAAATTGGTGTTGTTAAAGAGTTTTTGGGTGAAGGTGTTGATCCTGAGGTTCGAAAAACTACTGAGGAATATATTGAAAAAATGCGAAAAGCTGGTCATGAAATTATGGAAGTTTCTTTGCCTATGAGTAAATATTCTTTGGCGATTTATTATATTGTTGTGCCGGCAGAGGTTTCTTCGAATTTGGCGCGATATGATGGAATTCGTTATGGATTACGTTCGAAAAATGCAAAAAACTTGGGTGAGGTTTTCGGAGAGTCTCGCGATGAAGGTTTTGAAGCGGAAAATAAACGCCGAATCATGATTGGTTCATATGTGCTTTCGAGTGGATTTTATGATGCGTATTATCTAAAAGCTCAAAAAGCGCGAACTTTATTAATTGATGAGTTTAATAAACTTTTCGAAGAAGTTGATTTTTTGGTTGGCCCAGTTGCTCCAACTCCAGCTTTTAAAATTGGTGAAAATGCGCATGATCCAGTAAAAATGTATCTTGCGGATATTTTGAGCGTGCCGGCATCACTTGCAGGACTACCTGCGGTTTCAGTTCCAGCCGGAAAAACAAAAGAGGGGTTGCCTGTTGGAGTTCAAATTATTGGAAAAATGGAGTCGGATGCGAAAATTTTAGCTTTGGCTGATGATTTGGAGGAAAGCTGATGGATTTAGTAATTCTTTCAGTTTCTATTCTGATTTGTGCTGCACTTTTGTTTTTCTTTATTGGGATTACGAAAACGGAGAAAATTCAACTTGATAAATTAAAATTTCAGGGAGATTGGTTGAAGATTGAGAATTCGATTAAAAAAGATGAGCCGGCGACTTGGCATTTGGCATTAATTAATGCTGATAAATTGGTTGATACTGCGATGCGAGAATTGCGAATTTCTGGACAGACAATGGGTGAGCGATTAAAGAATTCGAAAGATAAATTTTCGAGTCCGAATTCAATTTGGCACGCACATAAACTTCGAAATGTTATCGCACACGAAAATGACGCACAGATTAATTTCGACCAAACGCGCCGTGCAATGAATAGTTTTAAACAGGCTTTGAAGGATTTAGGAGCAATTTAATGGAAGATATTTTAAAAAAATACGAAATGACGATCGGTATTGAATGTCATGTTCAGTTGAAAACGAAAACTAAGCTTTTTAGCGGAAGTGATAATGATGCACGCGAAAAATCACCAAACGAGGCAACTTCGCCGATTGATTTCGGTTTGCCTGGAATGTTACCAGTTCTAAATAAAGAAGCGGTTCGTTTGGCTGTTCGTGCGGGAAAAGCATTAAATGCAAAAATCGCTAATGTTAGCCGATTTGACCGAAAGCATTATTTTTATCCAGATCTACCAAAAGGTTATCAGACTTCGCAGCTTTATCAGCCAATTATTGGTGAGGGCGAGATTATTGCTCCACTTTCGAATGGTAAAAATGTGAAAGTTCGAATTGAACATGCTCATTTAGAGGAAGATGCTGGAAAATTAACACATTTTAGCGATCATTCTTTGGTTGATTTGAATCGCGCAGGAACACCTTTGATCGAAATTGTTTCAATGCCAGATATTCATTCGGCTGAGGAGGCTCGAGCATATGCTGAAGAATTACATAAGCGAATGGTTTTTGCAGATGTGACAAATGGTGATTTATATCAAGGAAATATGCGTTTTGATGTAAATATTTCGGCACGAAAATTTGGTGAAGAGAAACTCGGAACACGAACTGAAATTAAAAACTTAAATAGTTTTCGAAGTGTGGAGCGTGCAGCTCAGTACGAATTTGAACGCCAAGTTAAGCTACTCGAAAAAGGTGAAAAAATTAAGCAGGAGACTCGTGGCTGGCTTGACGACGAGCAAAAAACAGTTTCGCAACGAAGTAAAGAAGAAGCTCAAGATTATCGCTATATGCCAGATCCAGACATTCCGCCAATTGTTTTGAGTGATGAAGAAATTTTAAAAATGCAAGCAAAATTCCCAATTATGCCAGACTATTTCCGTGAAAAATTTAGTGTTTTCGGGCTTGATAGTTCTGTGGTTGAATACGCCTTGAGTGATTATCGAATCGCTGAACTACTCCTTGCAACTTGGGGTGATGGTCCTTGGCCGGTTTCTCAAGAAGAATTAATTAGTGAAGTTGGAATCGATAATTATACTATTGAGGAACATAAAGAAAATATGAAGCGAATCTTTAATTGGTTTGCCTCAACACCAAGCGAAGAACTTGATTTAGAAAAACTTTACAAAGGTTATCTTGGTCCTCGTCGATTAACTTTGTTGGCTCATTTAGTCCACGATAAAAAAGTAAGCTCTAATGGTGGTCATCAAATTTTCTTGGCAATGCTTGATGACGAAAATCTAGAATTTATGCCAGAAAAGATCGCTGAAAAAATGAATCTTCTCCAAGTATCGGATGAAGGCGCTATTGCGAAAATTGTTGATGAAGTTTTGGCTGATCCGGTTTCGGCAAAAGCTGTTGCGGATATTAAAGCTGGAAATGATAAGGCGATTGGTTTCTTGGTTGGCCAAATTATGAAAAAATCGCAAGGAAAAGCTAATCCAGCTTTGGCACAAAAATTGATTCGCGAAAGGTTGTAGAATGCAAAATAGCGTAGAATTTCAAGCTGAACTTAACGGTGATAAAAATATCTTAGGAAGCTTAGTTTTTGAAAATGATGGAATTTCATTTTATGAGAATTTTGCGCTAACTCGTCCGCTGGAATTAAAATTTCCGGCTGGCGAGATTTTGGCGATTAATTTTGTTGATGTGGAAAAAGAAATTTATCAGCCAAGTATTTGGCGGATCTTTTTCTTGAAGGAGTTAGCTTTTGGTCGACCAAAGAATTGGAATCAAGATTCTTGCCGAGTTGAGGTTGAGATGAATGATGGAAGTTTGTATTATTTTATGATTAAAGAGATTTCTGCAATAAACGTTCGAACAAGAGTTAATCGGCTTGTTTCGGGTTATTTTTAATAAAATACTTGACATAAGAATTATTTTGTGGTAAAATACAATCAGATTTGAATAAAATCAAAATAAAATTTAAAAACAAAAATAATAAAAAGGAGAAAAATGAGTTCAGCTGCAGAAATCTTGGTTGTATTTCTTTCGGTAGCTCTTGCAATTTTCATTACACTTGGAATTATCACTTTTGTATTGGTAATTCGCGTAACTCGCCAGATTGGTGATGTGGCTGAAAAAATGCAAAATATCACAGCAAGTATTGATGGAATTGCGCAGAATGTCGCTCAGGTGACTTCACCGATAATTATCGGAAAAACAATTTTTGACATTTTTAATAAATTTAAAACTAAAAAGGAGAAAAAATAATGAGTAAAAAGTTTGGATTAGGTTTGGCGCTTGGTGCTTTGGTTGGTGCAGTTGCTGGAGTCTTAACTGCTCCCAAAAGTGGCGAAGAAACTCGAAAAGAGTTAAAAGAGAAAGCAAAAAAAGTTGCTGATGTCGCTGCCGAGAAAGCTGACGAAGTTGCTAAAAATACCGAAGAAGTCGTAAAAGATGTAAAGCGTAATGTTGGTGAGTTTGCGAACGAGGCAAAAGTTCAAACCGAAGCTAAGGTTGAAGAAGTTAAAATCGAGGCTGGAAAAATTCAAAAACGCGCACTAAATACTATTGAAGGTGCTAAAAAAGGTTTCGAAAAGAAACTTTAAGAAAATAATAAAAAATCGCTCAATGAAAGAGCGATTTTTTATTTGGGTTAATCAACTAAAATAAAGCTGTTTTTACCTTTTTTCAGTAATCCTGATTGGGAAATTTTGATATCTTCTAGAACTTTAACTCCATTGAACGAGATTGAATTTGCGGCAATTAGCCTTTTTGCTTCACCTTTACTTTTCGAAAGTTTTAATTCAATTAATATCTCGGAGATGGTCTTATTTTTTGAAATTATAGGAATTTCGGTTTTAAGAATTTTAATTTCTTCTGGTTTTAGAGTTTCTAAATCTTTTCCACCAAAGAGGACTTCTGTTGCTGAAACAACATTGTTTGCAACTTCTTTGCCATGAACGATTTCAATAACATTTTTTGCAAGAGCTTTTTGAGCAATTCGTAAATGTTGATTCCCTGAATGTTGACGTTCAATATCTTCAATCTCATCTTTCGAAAGTGTTGTAAGAATTTTTAAATATTCAAAAACGCTCTGATCGTCAGAATTCAGTAAGAATTGATATAATTTGAATGGAGAAGTTTTTGAAGCGTCTAGCCAAAGTGCCCCACTTTCGGATTTTCCGAATTTTCGCCCTGTTGAGCGATTGATGAGAAGTGGTGCAGTCATTGCAAAAGCTTCAACACCTTCCTTTTTGCGAATTAAATTCACACCCGAAAGAAGGTTTCCCCATTGGTCGCTACCACCAATTTGAAGCGAAACATCTTTGTTTTTATGAAGGTACCAAAAATCATAACCTTGGAGAAGTGTATAGGTAAATTCGGCAAAACTCAAACCGCTACCATTGTCGATTCGGCTTTTAAAGAATTCGCGACTGGTCAAATCGGTCATACTGAAATTTTTGCCAATATCGCGCAAAAAAGGAATTAATTCAATTTTCGAAAGCCAGTCGGCATTATTTACGACTTCGAAATCTTGTCCAGCAAATAATTTTGAAACTTGCGCTTTGAGTGCTTCGGTATTTTGTGCAACTTTTTGAGCTGAAAGAAGATCGCGCTCTTCGGTGTCACGCATATCGCCTATCATTCCAGTTCCACCACCGACAAGTAAAACTACTTTATGTCCGTGATCAAGAAAACGTCGAACCATCATATAAACACTAAGATGCCCGATATGAAGACTGTCAGCAGAAGGGTCGGCACCAAGATAGATCGTGCGTTTTTCACCATCTAAGATTTCTGGATCTTGAAAAGTGGTTTGATTCCAAAAACCACGCCATTTTAACTCTTCTGATAATTTCATTTTTTCTCCTATAACTCTAAATTATTTAAGAAATTTACAATATACTCTCTTTCTTTCTCAGTTAGTTCAGGATCAA
>USNP01000021.1 GCA_900556165.1 uncultured bacterium | reverse complement strand
ATGAACTTGTGTTTCGAAAAAATGACCAACTCTGTTCATATAAGTAGAGTGATTGAGTATGCTGTTGAAAGTGGATTCCACAATGATGAAATTATGCAAGACTTTATTGATAAAATGATTTCTAAAATAAGTAATAATGTTTATTTAGATAGAATTTTTAAAACATATTTGTCTAAAGAAGAAATATCAAATGACGATAAGATTCAATTTATCGACAGGCATATTCGTCAAATTACTAATAATAAGTATCTATTTGATATTTTGAAATTTTTATATGAGAATAATTTTAAAACACAGGCAATTAAGTATATGAGTAAATTAACTAATGATACTTATATTACTCGATTCCAAGAGTTTATAGGTTCTATTGACAAAACATAAATATTAGTGTATAATTAAGCTATAAAATTTAATATTTTCGCACTTTTCGGATTTTACTTCTGAATTGTAGCCCTTGCACTTGGTAGGAAATAAGTATACCTACCGAGCAAGCGGTGGGTAAAATTTGGAGGTAAAATATATGTTTCAAAATCGTGTTCCTGACAGAATTAAGCAAATAATCTGGAACGATACCGCTAATGACCCATATTCAAAAGAGAGTGTGGCAAGAAGATTATTAGTTTACTTTGATTACATGCCGTTTATGTCTAATGGTCGAGAAATTGTTGAAAAAATTACAGGATATACTTTAAAACAACAAGTTAAGTTATCTGAAAAGAATGAAAAAACAATCAACAATGTAATGAGGTATATATCTAAAACAGATGGTTCGTCTAAACTTTTGTATGAAAGGGGATCTGTTGAACAACAAGAACTCCAAGATACTATTGAGTATATTATGCAGGAAATTCTTGGGTTGACGAATGATCAATATTTGATTTTAAAAGAAGGGTTGAAAGATAGTAACATTTGATTTTTTGAGACCTCTCTGAATGAGAGGTCTTTTCTCATCCCTCAATTCATAGTAAAATATCCCCCTGAATCAATATAACAGGAGGATTTTTTATGTCTCAAAATACTATTAACATTGGCTATGCTAGAGTTTCCACTCACAAGCAAGACTTAGGCTTGGAGGTGCAAATTGAGGCTCTCAAACACTGTGACCAGCTCTTTATAGAAAAAGAATCAGGTTCATATGATGCTCGCCCTGAACTTGAAAAGGCTCTAAACTTAGCTAAAAGTTTTTCGAAAAATGGCAAGCAAGTTACTTTCACTATCTATAAGCTTGACAGACTTACTCGCTCTATGTTCAAGCTATTGGAGATTATCGAACAGCTTAACAAACATCATATCCAGCTCGTTAGTTTGCACGAAAAGTTGGAAACTGACTCGCTTATTGGCAGGTTGCTTTGTATGATCTTAGGTTTTGTGGCAGAGAGCGAGCTAGAAAACTTACGGTTTCGTACCCGTGAAGGGCTTCGAAAAGCCAAGGAAAAAGGCATTCGGTTGGGTGCTAAGCGGATAGAAAAAGCAAAAGAAGAGCGCATCCTTAATCTCTATCTCTACACAAATACGAGCATACGGAATATTGCAAAAGCAGAACAAATCTCCACTTCAACCGTATATAAGGTGCTGGAACGAAATAAGGTGACGAATAATCGCAAAAAAGTTTTGCAAAATACTTGCCAAAAGCAGGACGAAATGGTAGAATGAGTGCGTAAATTTGTTTCGATTAACGACCATTAAACGATACACTTAAAAAACAAAAAATGCCAATCTAACACAGACTCAAAACCTTGTTAAATTCGCATTTTCTAAAATATTCACATTGTTATTTTGAATGTTTCGCCAAATGGTCGTTATCCGATACACCTAAAGCCTTGTCTCGCAAGGGACTAGGAGATTTTATACAAACAAAAAGGAAAGCAAATGGAACTTAAAAAACTTACTAAGTTAGGTGTTGGTACTTTAATTTTGGCTTGCTTATGCAGCTGTTCGAATTCTACAATAGCACAGAAGAATAGTGCTAACAATCCAGTTAGTTCAGATAATCATAATCAAAGCGAAACAGTCAATCTTCGAATCAAAACGTCTGATGATTTAAAGAAAGTGTTATCTGATAAAGATTTAGGCGAAATTATGTTGCAGTATGGAGTTAGTAATGTAAAAATAGACCCTGACAATATCTGGGACTATGATAAGCTCGAGAAGAGTGTTCTTATTCAATATTTATTCTTTGATAAAGATAATAATCAGGTGGGAAGAATAAGATTAGTAGCTAATTTATATGACCATACAGGAATTGATATTCGCGGTGTATATGAACAAGGAGATTTTAAATTCCATATTCAGAATTCTGGACAGGCTCAAGAGTTATTAGAAGGTTATTTAAACTCAGATTATTACCAAAAAGCTGCTCTTCCAAATGAGAAAATAGGTCGAGCTACTAACCAGATGGAAAGTTACGTTCCTTTTGTAGACTTAAGAATAGAAAATGGAGCTTTTATTTATGACCAGTATGATACTAAGGAAAACAGTACTTTTAGTAGTAAGATTTTTCTGAATGGAAGTCAAATTTTATCTATGGATTTATTATACCAACCTAAAGGTAGTTATTCTATGGAGGAAAGAAAAGTGTCTCCTGCTATTTTAGAAGCAATATTAGCTAAAATAGCAGACAATATTCAAAAATAGGAGGATAGCGAGTGATGAAAAAATTAGGAATGGTAATTACATGTTTAGCGATGATTCTGTTACTTGTTTCTTGCGCAAATAAGAGAAAGGATTTAGTTTTATCGAATTTTCCAAGTATTCAGAATGAGCTAACCGAAAAAGACTTGATTAAGGCAGTTGGAGCACCACACGAGAAGTCCTCTTCTCTTAGTGATGTTACCCAGCTATATGAAAAATTACTAAAAATGGACTTATCCAGTAGTGAATCAATCCTGTCTCAGAAATCAAATTGGACTGTGGGGATAAATGGTATCATTACAGACTACTACGTTTACAAATTAAAAGACGGTAAGTCAGTGATTGTTTTTCTTAGTAAAGGAAAGGTCGTTGCAATTACAAGAAAAGGTATTGATTACGAGTAATGTAAAAGGTGGATTAATATGAAAAATAGCATTAAAATTCGGTTGGCAATTATAACAATAGCTATCATTGGGTTTCTATTTTATGGATTTAGAGATAATGGTTCAGTGATTTATTACGGGCAAAGCTATACAGCAGGTTCCGTATTTAATCCTGATTCTTATCTCTCAGCTGGGCTATTTAAATCCGCAGGCAAAGAGATAAACAAACTGGTTTCGAAAAAGCGTGGAAGTAGCCTTACAGGTGTGATGGTCTCTGTTGTGGTTGGTGGAATTACTTTTTTCACACTTTGGCAAGATGACGATTTTAAAGATATTTTAGTAGAAGCAAGAAAACAAGGAGAAAATAATTAAAATGGCTAATTTGGATAATTACTTGATTTTGGTTTTTATTGTAGTAACTGGAATTCTTATCGCTATTCAATTCGCAGGCGAGCGTTTTGCGGATTGGCTGACAGATTTAACCGAGCAATTCTTTTCGAAAAGTCTGGATAAGCATGAAGAAAAACGTAAAAGAGAAATAAAGGAAGATAAATGAAAAAGATAATTTTTACCATATTTGGGATTTGGATTGGATTAATTCTTGTAGCCTGTAGCTCTAGGACTTCTAATACTTCAATCAATAATTCTACATCTAGTACTACTTCGCTAGCTACTAGCTCAACAGACAAGGAAGCAAAATTAAAAGGTATTGTTATGGCGGCAATACATTATGGTGCTCACACCTACAACGATATTAAAAGAGTTGACCTTTCTTTAGTATCGCCTACGGATGGCAGTATTAAACCCTATAGGTCGTTTGAGTTTCCCGAGCAAACATCTGAAGGGAAACCAATCGTTTCTCTAGAAGTAGCAAAAATAGTAATAGATTCTCGTAGCGAACCAACCGGTTTTTTTACTCGTCCATTTTATGCTAAAAAAGGGTTTGATAAAGACCTAAAAAATATAGTTGTGACTTTTAAGCTAAAAAACTCAGATTCTGAAAGGGTAGGTATTCTTAATGAAAATGGGGAATTGACGGATATTTCTGCTATTGTTGAAGGTGATGAAAACAGTTTTTCTTCGAAAAAATTTTATCATAAGCGTCCCTATATTGAAAATGATTATTTTTGCTATGTTTCAACAGATTTGACAGACTCTAATGCAAAATTCTACAGAATACCACTGAATAATCTCTCGCGAAGTGCAGTTGAAGAATTCAACCCTCGAAAAAACCGTCTTGGGGACACAAGGTATCGTAAAATTTATTTAGATGAAAATAATAAATATTTCTTTGTTACTGAAGATGATGGAAATATTGGCAATAATGGTATTCATATAAACAGATTAGACGAAACATTCACTTATCAGCATCATGAATATGATGTTACTTTATATCTTGGTGATGGAGAATATTTAGCATCAGGTTTTTCTATATGGAGTGCTTTTAAGGAGCCTGCTACAGATGATCCTAATAGCTATCGTAATGCAAATTTCGTAAAAAATCTTGTTCCGCAAAATGAAGATAGACAGAATTATAGTCCGATATTATCGCCAGATAAGGGTGAGATTTTCTTTTTATCTAAGTCAAGAGCTTCTAGCCAGGAAGAACCAACTCTATATAAAGTTTCTAGAAAAGGTGGAGAGCCCGAGGTGGTTGTTCAAAAATTCAAACCTCTACCACCTTTAAACTCTGATTTAAAATGGAGCGACTCCGTATTTCTGGATTGGATTGAATAGTTTTATAGCGTAAACACCCGAGGAAACTTGGGTGTTTTATGTTCGCTTCGCCTTTCGGTTCGGGTTGCTTAACTTTGCACTAGTACCGCCGTTTCTGCCCAATTTTGGCACACGACTTATTGTATTTATACACAATATTAGTCTGTGTAGAGGAGGGCGGAGGAATCTTCAAGAAAATATTCTAAGCTTTTTATTTCCTTTTTTTGCTTTTGTTATGATGGATTGCCTTTCGAAAATCTCCAGCAGTTGAGCTTTTTACAACTCCATATTTTCACAAAAATACCAGTAAAAATCTTAATTTTTAGCCCAAATACTGATGTAAATTAAACTCAAAAATAGGCTGGACTTCATTGCTACAGAGAGTTATGATGGACATGTAAAAGAAATTTAACAGATAGGAGTGATATGTATATCGATTTAGAAACCGAAATGTATCTACAAAAATTAGAAGGTGACATTCGTAGTCAGCTATATTGGGGCGTAGTGTCAGAAATGCCAATTGAATGGCAACCAGACCAATTAGGATTTTATCTTAACGACCCGATATCTTTGCCTGCTTTTTTAACGAAACTACGAGTTTTTGAAAAAGGTTTTGCCTTCGATTATGCTGAAAATAATGTTTTTAAACGCAAAATAACAGTTTTTGCCATTAACGAAAGCAAAGAAAAGTTTATTGCGAAAATCAAAAAGTTGCTCACTTGCCAAAGTAGAGGCGAGATGTGCAAAATTTTGCTATACATTTTGGCAACACCAGTAACTTATATCGATGAGGCTGTTTGTTAGCCAGAATTAACAACAAAATTACCCCAGTTTTGCGACTGGGGCGTTTGTTTTGAATTGAAAATATATGGAAAATTTTTTAATACAGTGTAAAAATGTCAGAAAAATTAAAAACAGTTATAAATAATATACGACTATTGACAAACTGTAAGAATGTCGTTATATTAGTAACACCGAAGATTTCTTGTTTTGTCTAACCAACATATTTTTAGTGAAAGTGAGGATGGGACAGAAAAAAAGATAAATTTAATTTCAATGATTATAGGTGCTGGAGGAACTGGGAGTGTATATGGCTTCATTCAACCAATGCCTTTTTGGAATCTTGTTGTGATGGTTGTAGGGGGTAGTATAGTTATTTCTATTATTTCATATAGCATACACGCCATTCTTGATTCTGACAAAAAATCCAGAAACTTAGATGGGATTATAGCCTCTTGTGTTGGAAAGAGAAATAATTGCTTTGAACCTAGGAATAAAGCTTCACCAAATAAAAGAAAAAATCACCACTAAAAAGTGGTGAACCCAATGTAAATCAGTCTTGTCGTTCTCTTGTTGGTTAACTATAAGGCTGATAACTAAAAATAAGAAATCTTCTTCCCAGTGATACCCGAACTATCATTGGGATTTTCTTTATCTCAAAAGCATATATTTTATAGCTACTTGAGATAACTTAACCTATTATACAGACTTTAAGTAATTGTGTCAACAGTTTTGTTGAAAAAAGCGTTAAAATAACTAAAATTAAACTTAGCTGCAATTTGTAATCCTAAACGGCAAATTCGTCCAAATCTTCCATTCTGCAACAAGCAGTATAATATTTTTCGACACACTCAGGATTAAGAAAACGGCAAGTATAAAACCAAGAATATTCGTCCGTGATGGGGATTTTCACTTCTAAAATGAGGATTAAAAACACATCCTACACTGTGTAATAGTGTAATTCTTCGAAAGTTGTAAGGTGAACTGTTTCAATTTGGGGGAGTTTGGGTTCAGCTTTGAAATTTTGACTGCTTTCGTTGTTCTGGTTTAATTTTCCATAAAATCTCCTTTGCCTTATTGGTGTGTCCATCATAACTCTCTATAGGGGAAGAGTCAAGCACTTTTTCACGAAAACCCCAACGACTTGAAATCGCTGGGGTTAAGGGGTTAGAGTTGGTTAGTTGTTGGACTGCTGGGTGAGGTGTGGACATTATAACATTTTTAATGGTTAAAATAAAGCTTTTGAACTTTTAAAAATTTGCCAAATATGATAGAATAAAATAGCTTATGTTAAATTCTTTCGATAAATTCAAACATTATTGGCGATTTATTTCTTTTGATGAAATATCAATTTTATATATTTCGAAAAATATGCGAGTTTTCGCAACAAAATTAACAAGTACTTTTAGTCTAATTTATATCTATAAGTTCACGCATTCAATTTGGATTATTCCTATTTGTATTTTTTACATTGCAAAATTTATAGGTTCAATGATTGCTCTTTTTTATATTTCAAAAAATGGCCCAAAGCACGGAATGCTACTTGCAAATATTTTGTTTATTCCAGCTTTAGTTTTAATGGCTTCGATGGGAATTTTTGGTAAGGAAATGGGTTTGATTGTGGCCCTTATTAGTGCGGTTTTTAAAGGAATATCGGTTTCGGTCGATAATCTCTCATATAATGTTGACTTTTCGAAGGCTAAAACTGTCAAAAAAGTTGGAAAACAGCTTGGAATTGCATATATTTTGGAGCATATTTCGAGTAGTATAGCTCCTGCGATTGGTGGATTCCTTGCAATATTTTTTGGAGTTGAGAAGCTTTTTGTGGTATCTTCGGTGATTTTAGTTTTAACAACGATTCCGCTTTTAACAACAAAAGAGCAAGTGAAGCCTGTTCGAAAAATGAGTTTTCGAGGTTTTCCGTGGCGAAACTATAAGCATCTTTTGGTTATTTGTTATAGTTGTGGAATGGCTTGGAATTCTTTATATATTTGGAGCTTTTTTGCGCCGGTCTTTTTGCTAAAAGGTGTTAATGCTTATGGTTCAGCTGGAATTTTGTCTTCAATTTCTTCAATTGCAGCTTTGATTGCAGCTTTTATTTATGGTAAAATGATTGACAAGGATAAAGAGCGAGGACTTTTAAAAATTGGGGCTGTTTTTATGGGGCTAGCTTTTTCGCTTCGAATTTTTATTTCTTCGAATCCGCTTTTGCTTGGAGTTCTAGAAATTATTGCCGCAATGGCGATGAGTGGCTTCAATATGGCGAATTTCAAAGGTTTATATGGTGAAGCTGATGAATCCGGAATGCGCACACAGTATTTGTTTTTATATGAAATTGGAATGAATACAGTTTCTATTATTGCTATTTCTTTATTCGTGATTTTATTTTTTGCATTACAAGGAATGGACCCATCAGGTGAGTTATCAATGAGGGCTATGCTTTTGATTTCAAGTTTGTCAATTTTACCAATGGTTTTTGTGAATTATCGAATTTATCGCAATAAAAAACGTCAGTTTGAAGAATGATAAGCGACCGTACG
>USNP01000020.1 GCA_900556165.1 uncultured bacterium | reverse complement strand
TTTCTTTTTTGTTTTTGGTGAGATTTTCTTTTCGAAAAACTTTTACATTCCCAAGGAGGAAAAATTATGAATAAACTAACTAAACTAGGTATTGTCACTTTCTCTGCTGTAACTCTTAGTGCTGCAGTGTCAACTTTGGTGCATGCCGAGGAAAACGTTGCGCCGCAGACAAATGTTGCTGCTAAACCTAATGGTAGCTGGGTTGATTTCAGTATGCTCGACCCAATCGCTAAGCCAAAACCAGGAAAAGAAGTTTCGAAACCTGCTGAAAAGCAAGTAGAAGAGCCCGTGTCTGTCGAAAAACCTTCGACCGAGGGCAACATTCTTGCAAACGGAACAGATGAGGCTATCGCAGAAGATAAGAAAAATGCTGAGATCGAGAAAAAATACAACGTCGATCCAACTAATCAGCTACCCGAGCCAGGCCTACCAATCATAACGCCTGAACCAGAACAACCTATAACAGATTCTGAAGAGATGAAGAAGATGGTGGCGGAAGATTTAGCATACAAAGCTGGCGCAGTCATGTCTATGACTAAAGAAGAGAACGACAAGATTCGAGATGAAGCTAATCGAAAACATTACGCACTTTCTGGAATAGATTTTGACAAATTTTTAGCCACACCAGTTCCCGGAACAAATGGGCAAGGCTTTCCTACTTTACCAGATTCGACTCGTCGAACATACGAAATCCAAGCAGATTTCTTAGATGCTGATCGTGTCAAGGAGCATGGATACACCAATGAATCAAGGATTGATGTTCCAAAATATGCAACAGTTGTCTCGTCAAGATTCGATACTGATAGAGATAGTGCAGATGGAATACTAACAGCAAAAAAATTCTCCGACTACACTTTTAGCCACGTCGTAAAATCAGCTGCAGACCATCCAGATATTGACCCAGATCCAAAAGTTGTCAGAGTTAGTTATGATGCAGCCTATGCTTTGCGTGGTTCTGGCTACAAAAATGGTAAAGGAGATAATCTTTTCCGCTACTATTTTGTTTACACTAAAAATAAACCAGTAGAAGAAAAACCGAAAGATCCGCAACCAGCGGAAACGGAAAAACCTGCTGAAATTTCAAAACCAGTTGAAACAGTTAAGCCAACTGAGCAACCGAAACCAGCTGAGAACAAGCCGGTTGAAATTCCAACTCCAAAACCAGCAGAAAACCCTCAACCAGAAGTTAAGCCTGTAGAACAACCACAACCTGCTAAACCAGTGGAACCAGCTGAGAATGCTGGATTGCAAAAGATTCCTTATAGAACCAACCAGCCAAAACGTTGGTTTAACGGAGCAGGTCGCCCTACTCTAACAACAAACGACCTTGCTATTCCACTCCCTACTGAAAATGTAGAAAAAACATCTTACGGTTGGTGGACAGCTGAACCAGATTTTCTTCATGCAGGCTCTCATATAAAAACCAGTACTTTTAGTTCGAATTTCAATAGACCGATGTTCGAAAACGGTAAAGAGATAAACTTTAAAGATAGTGGATTTAAAGATATGGATAATAGGTTTAGACCTGCTCTTGTTAGAGTAAAAGTTCCAGAGTTGGAAGGAATGAACTACGAAGCTTATACAATCTTCTATGAAGTTCCTAACAAAAATGAAAATCCAACTTACGGAACAAATCAAACTCTCCAAGGTGGTGGTATCTCTTTAACTATCAAATCAAAAGAGAAGAAAGAAGATATCCAGGTTTATACCTTAACTAAGGATAAAAAACTAGAAGAACTTTATTATCCAGACTTCCCAAGAGAAGACAAAAATCGTTATGATGAGAAAACTAAAACTCATTCATACTATCTACTTGGTGAAACCTATCAAACTTACGTTTTCTTGTTTAAAAACCCTGCTGAAAAACCAGCCGAGCAAGTGAAACCTGAAGTTAAGCCAAGCGAGCAACCTAAGCCAGACAAGCAGCCAAGTATTCCTACCGTTCCAGCTGATCAACCACAGCCTAATAAACCAGTGAAACCAGCAGAAAAGCCAATCGAGAAACCTGTAGTTCCCGACACACCAAAACCAGTTGCACCAGCTGTTCCAGATCAACCACAACCTGCTAAGCCAGAGAAACCAACCGAACAACCTGTGAATCCAGTTGCTCCAGTAACACCGACAACTCCTGTAACGCCTACGCTTAATCCAGCCATCCCAAACAATACTCGTGTTCTTTCGAACAAAGCTGGAAGCGTTCAAGTGCATGGTTCAGAAGCAACACTCAAAAATGTCAGCTATATCAAGGTAGAAGAAACAAAGTCGACTTCACTTGAATCAAAAGACTACAAGGCCTTCGACATTCATTTATATGACGCAAATGGTAAAGCCATCCAGCCAAACGGCATGGTTCTAGTAAGTCTTTCTGCCGATAAGCCAGTTGAAAATGTCTATTATGTTGCTCCAGACGGTACCTTACAGGCATTGAAGTTCAAACAAGATACAGATAAGGTTACTTTTGAAACCGATCACTTCAGTATCTATGCTATGACTTTCAAAGTTGCCGCAAGCCGCAATAACGGAAAAATCGTAGAACCTGTAGTAGTTCATCAAGAACAAACAACTCAAACATCACCACAAACTGATGTGAAAGTTGCTACAAATACTGTTCAACCAACGGACGTAGCACCGTTAGCTACAAGCAAAATAGCCGACACCAAGAAAGTATTACCAAATACAGGTGAGAAAACTTCAAACTTCGGATTATTCAGCCTTATCGCTTTCTTCGCAGGTCTTCTTGGCCTCCGTATCAAAAGTAAAGCCGAATAATTCAAAATCATAAAATCTATCAACTAAATTAGCCTCTCACTTGAGGGGCTTTTTATTTTATGTTATAATAACAGTTATGAATAACCAAATTTTGCGCCTCAAAAATAAAAAAAAGAGCAATTCAGTAAAAATCATAGCACTTGTCGGACTAGCTGGGAGTGGTAAAAGTACAGTAACCACATATCTCAAAGAAAAAGGCTATCCTAGCGTATATTTTGGCGGTGTTATAATTAAAGCACTAACTGACCAAAATCTTGAAATCACACCAGAAAACGAGAAAAAAATGCGCACAAAATTGCGAGAAGATTTCGGAAAAGACGTAGTTGTAAATAAAATCGTAGAACAAATTCAAAATCTTATCAAATCCGGCCAAAAACGCATTATCGCCGACGGGCTTTACACCTGGACAGAGTATAAAATTCTCAAAAAACACTTCCCGACCGAGCTAAAAGTTATCGCACTTGTTCCACCAAAAAACTTGCGCCACAAACGAATTTCTTCCCGCCCTGAACGTGCAATGAGCTTAGCAGAAATCAACGACCGCGACTTCAATGAAATCGAAACACTAGAAAAAGGTGGCCCAATTGCAATTGCCGACTATTTTATCGTCAATAAAGGTTCAAATCTTCGAACTCGCCTCAAAATCGATAAAATCCTTAAAGAAATTAATTTCTAAAACCAAAAAGAACCCGAATCTACTTTCGAGTTCTTTTATTTTTTAATATTACTACATTTTTTCCGGAACTTCAATTCCAAGCAAATCTAAACCGTTTGCAAAAGTTTTCGAAACTTTCTTTAAAAGTGTTAATCGTGCCGATTTTTCAATTTCAGAAACATCCGAAACGCGAGTTTTTTCATAGTAGCGGTTCATTTCACGCGCCAAATCATAAAGATATTTCGAAATCTTATGCGGTTCCAAATCTCGCGCTGCCATTTTTACAGTTTCAGGAAAGGCCAAAAGTTGCAAAATTACATTTTTCTCAGCTTCGAAATCGTAATTTTCAAAATCAACCAATTCGAAATTCTGCTCTTTTCGTAAAATATTATTTACTCGAACCGCCGAATATTGAACATACGGTCCAGAAAATCCCGTTAAAGCAAAGATATTTTCCCAATCGAAAAGAATATTTGTTCGTCGATCAGCTGCAAAATCCGAAAACTTAATCGCACCAAGCGCAATTTTCTTGATATCTTCTTCAGAAACATCTCGACCAGCTACGATTTCACGCGCACGATCTTCTGCCTTATCAAGAAGTTCTTCCATCAAAACAACACCTTTTCGCGAAGACATTTTTTCGCGTGTACCGTCTTCATTTAACTGATCAATTACACCAAACCAAAGGTGATATAAGTCAGTTTTAATTCCAAGTTTTTTCGCCATTGCAAAAATTTGTGAAAAGTAAAATTGTTGTTCCGCACCTACCGCATAAACCACCTTATCAGGAGCAAATTCTTCTTCGCGGAACAAAATTGTTGCAAGGTCGTTTGTTGCGTAAAGTGCTGCACCATTACTTTTTTGAACCAAAAGTGGAACATCAAAACCATATTCTTCCAGAGGAACGATTACCGAACCATCTTCATTTTGAACAGCTACACCACTCTCGATTAGTTTTCGAACAGCAGCCTTACCTTTTGGCGCAAAAAATGCTTCACCATATTCATAATCTGTCGAAATTTTAAGGCGTGCCATCACATCATGAATATGTTTTAGGCTAATCTCTTTAAATCTATCCGAAAACTCAATCGCTTCTTTGTCGCCTTTTTCGAGTTTCAAAAGCCACTCTTCAGCCTGTTTTTCTATCTCACCACCTTCACCCTGCTCTTTCATTGCGGCCTTGGTTTTAATATAAACATCACCAAGCTCATAAACTCCACGCTCAGCAAGTTTTTCGTCATCCGAAAACATTTTAAAACCTACAACCCAAATCCCAAAAGGCGTTCCGTAATCGCCTAGATGGTTATCTGTAATCACTTTCCAGCCAGAAAATTCCAGCAACTTTTTAGCCGCCCAACCTTGATTCCCAGGTCGCAAATGCCCCACACTATAAGGTTTCGCCATATTTGGACTAGGTCCGTCAATTAGTGCTAATTTTCCTTCACCATCATTATTTGAACCAAATTGATCGCTAAAATCATGACTCAGCAATTTTTCAAGTTTTTTAGCTGAAACTCGCAAATTCAAAAAACCAGGTCCAGCAACCTCAATTGTTTCAAAAATTTCATTTTTCGAAAGCTCACCTAAAAGCTCATCAGCAATTTCGCGCGGATTTTTCGAAAGCTTTCCCGCAAGTTGCATAGCAATATTTGTTGCAAAATCACCAAACTCTGGCCGTGGCCGTGTCAAAGAAACTTCCACTTCAATGTTAAATTTTTCCTTGATTGTCTGATTAATAATTTCTGCAACTTTATTCATATAATATATATTACCACTTTTTTATAAAAAATAAAATATGTTATAATAGAGTTTATGGATAACGAGAAAAAATTGAATGGATTAACCGCAACCGAAGTTCGAAAAAAGATTTCGCAAGGCTTGGTGAATAATTTTAAAATTAACAATAAAAATAGCCTTTGGGAAATTATTAACTTCTTGAATTTTGCGATTGCGGTTCTTTTAGCTTTGGTTGGCGCCTGGAGCAATTTAATCTTTTTTGTAGTAATTATTTTTAATGCTATCTCTGGAATCGCTACCGAAATTCGCGCAAAAAAAATGATAGACAAGCTTAATCTAATGAGCAAAGAAAAAATTACAGTTGTACGTTCTTCACGTGATCAAAAAATTACACCCGAAGAAATTGTTCTAAACGATATTTTGAGAATTTCTGCCGGCGAACAAATTCCATCCGATGCTGTCGTTCTGAAAGGTGTTGCCGAAGCGAATGAGGCAATGTTAACCGGTGAAAGCGACCTAGTTTTGAAAGAAAAAGGCGCAATTTTACTTTCGGGTAGTTTTTTGGCTAGTGGAAAAGTTCTCGCGGAAGTTTCGCACGTTGGTGCTGATAATTATGCATCAAAACTAATGACCGAAGCCAAGACACATAAGCCAATCAATTCAAGAATCCTCAATTCACTCGACAAAATCGCTGGTTTCACTAGTAAAATCATTATTCCGTTTGGCCTAGCTCTATTTTTCGAAGCGCTTTTAATCAAAGCTCTACCAACTAAAATAGCTGTAATTTATACATCAACTCCACTTCTCGGAATGTTACCAAAAGGAATTGCCTTACTCACAATTACTTCTCTTTTGACTGCTGTAGTTAAACTCGGATTTCGAAAAGTTCTCGTTCAAGAAATGTATTCAGTTGAAACTCTCGCACACGTCGATACGCTTTGTCTTGATAAAACAGGCACGATCACCGAAGGTAAAATGAAGGTCGAAGATATCTATTATCTTTCGAAAAAGTTTTCTAGCGAAGAAATTAATCAGCTCATTTCGGTCTATATGAATTCCAGTGAAGACAATAACCCGACTGCGCAAGCAATCCGTAAACGATTTTCAAAAATAAAGACAAATCACGTAGCTGAAAATATTATTCCGTTTTCAAGCGACCGAAAATGGGGTTCAATGGAAATTTCTGGCGTTGGAACAATTTTTCTTGGTGCACCAGAAATGCTTTTCGGAGAGACTCTAAAACAAGCAAATGAAGCCCTTTCTCGCGGTTCACGCGTTTTAGCTTTGGCGTTTTCGAAATCTAAAATCGACAATAAAAATATCGAAATGCCAACGAAAATTTCGAAACTCGCACTGATTGAAATTACCGATCCAATTCGTGAAGGCGCTAAAGACACACTCGAATATTTACGCTCACAAAAAATTGATCTCAAGATTATCTCTGGCGACAACCCGATTACAGTTTCAAACATAGCCCAAAAAGCTGGTTTTGCAAATTTTGAAAGCTATATTGATTGCTCAAAAGTGAAAGATTCTGAACTCA
Source organism: uncultured bacterium (assembly GCA_900556165.1). Lineage (GTDB taxonomy): Bacteria > Patescibacteriota > Saccharimonadia > Saccharimonadales > Saccharimonadaceae > Nanogingivalis. The sequence continues at coordinate 1,445 of USNP01000020.1, read as the reverse complement.
AAAAAATCGCAATTTCAACGGCAATTTTTGGCAGAGTTTCGCCACATCAGAAAAAAATAATTATTCAAACACTCAAAAAATCTGGCCGAACAGTCGCAATGACCGGTGATGGCGTGAATGATATCTTAGCTTTGCGCGAAGCAGATTGTTCAATCGTAATGGCGGAAGGCGATCCGGCAACACGCCAGATTGCTAATTTAGTTTTGCTTAATTCCGACTTCAACGATCTACCAGAAATCCTTTTTGAAGGTCGCCGAGTTGTTAATAATATTTCTCGAATTGCACCAATTTTCTTCATCAAAACAATTTATTCGTTCATTTTGGCAATTGTCTGTATTTTAAGTGCACTCCTCTTCGACAAAAATCTACTACTAGTTTTCCCTTTCATTCCGATTCAAGTGACACTAATTGATCAATTCGTGGAAGGTTTCCCGCCTTTTGTGCTAACTTTCGAAAAAAATATTCAACCCGTTGAAAAAGATTTCATCAAAAAATCACTTCTGATGGCACTTCCAAGCGCGCTAATGGTGGTATTTTCGGTTATTTTTGTTCGAATTTGGGGCGTATCAAACGGCTGGATCACACAAGAAATTTCAACCGTTTCATATTATTTGCTCGGTTCAATCGGAATGCTTTCGGTTATTCGCGCCTGCATTCCACTCAATTTTTGGCGAATTCTGCTTCTGGTTTGGTCGATCGGCGCATTTATTACTACCGCAATTCTCTTCCGCCCACTGATCGAAATCGGGGTACTTTCTGGCCGCGCATTCGAACTTTATATTGTACTTATGGTTATTTTTACAACACTTTTTGTAACGAGCGAATGGTTGAAAAAACATTCAGAAAATGATACAATAAAAGCATAAACTGAATAAAAGGAGTATCTGAAAATGACAATTGACCAACAGTTTGTTGAATATATCGTTAAAAATTTAGTTGAAAACCCAGAAGACGTTAAAGTCGACCGCATCATTGACGAAAAAGGCGTTTTACTAACTTTAAGTGTAAATAAAGAAGATTTAGGGAGAATTATCGGGCGTCGTGGCGCAACAGCACAAAGTCTTCGTGCGCTTCTTCGAGCATTAGCACTAAAAAATAATGCTCACTACAATCTAAAAATCAATGATAGCGAAGAAAAATTTGAAGTTGTGGAAAATCCAACAGATACGCCTGTGGAAAACACAAGCACTTTTACGGAACAAACACGAAAAGAGCTTGCAGAAATAGACGATGATGCGTTATAATAGAAATAGTTCAATTCGAAATTCTTAAGTGGAGTTTTGAATTTCGAAAGAACTGCGGAAAACAAAAAAGTCAAAGCTCTATGCGAGCAAACTAAGGAAAAGTTTGAGAGCTTATACTTGTTAAAAATCCAGCCGAGATACTGTGGCTGGATTTTTAGTTCCCCAATTTTGCAAAAAAGTTAAAAAAATGTTAAAATATTA
>USNP01000019.1 GCA_900556165.1 uncultured bacterium | reverse complement strand
TATAATTAAAATAAAATAGCACATTAAGGTGGTGATTTTATGGTTTCGTTAGAAGAAGCTGCATGCGATACAACGCTGAACTCTAAAAATTTAACACTTATTCACAAAAGAATTATTTTGTCAATTCGCGAGATTGATTGGGGAAATTTCTTTTCATATTCTTTGCGAGACGGTTTTTCAGCAGAAGAGTTAAAACTTGATTATTCTGCAGTTTTAATGCCAATCTCAAAGAGTTCTGAAAAAAAATCAATTATTTCTTTCAGTATCTTAATTGAAGGTGGTGATTTTAAGATAACAAATTGCTCGAACGAAAAGATTCAAAAGATTATTGAAAAAACCATTCGTGACTGTTTGGGCTACAACACTTTTAAACCGCTTTCGAAAGTTGAAATTGGCAAAAAATATAAGCACTATAAAGGTGGGGAATATAAAGTTTTGAATATTTCTCGCCACACCGAACAAGATGAAGAACTGGTGAATTATCACAAAATCGGTGAAAATGAAATTTGGTCGCGACCAAAGGGAATGTTTATGGATGGTAGATTCCAGCCAATTAATTAATTTTATGCTCGCAAATGCGGGCTTTTTGCTTTTTAAAAACCTAACGAATAATATTTTTTTGTGATAAAATAGAAGAATGAATGACTTCCAACAGATTTTCGAAAAAAACTACAGAATGCTAAATGCCGAACAAAAAGAAGCAGTTGATCAAATTGATGGGCCAGTTTTAGTTATTGCGGGGCCAGGAACAGGAAAAACTCAACTTCTCTCGACGCGAATTGCAAATATTCTTCAAAAAACCGATACTTCGCCCGAAAATATTCTCGCGATGACTTTTACTGAGGCGGGTGCGAGAAATATGCAAGAGCGACTTTCGCGTTTTATTGGAACTGATTCTTATAAAGTTGGGATTTTTACTTATCACGGTTTTGCAGGCGAAATTATTAAAAATTATCGCGATTTTTTTGCCGACAAGAATCTTGAAAATCTGGCAGATAACTTAACGAAAAACGAAATTCTACTAAGCCTTAAAGATGAATTATCAGCGAGTTCAAAACTTAAAAAAATTACACCAAGTGAGCTTTCGAGAGCAATCAAAGAGATGAAAAATGCCCTGATTTCACCTGAAGATTTGCGAAAAATTGCCCACGCGAATATTACCGAGCAAGAAATTTTTCACGAAAAAATCAAAGGATTGCGCGTTTCGGGGCGCAATTTTAAAGCCGTTGGTAATTTTTATTCTAAGGTTCTTGACGCATTGAAAAGTTCAATTTCAAAGGATCTTGACGGAATAAAATTCAAAAGCAATCTGTATTTTTATTTCGAAAAACTTAGTGAAGCCTATCTCGAAGCGGAAGAATCCGGAAAATCAACAACACTAACTGCTTGGAGGAATACCTATTTAAACAAAAAAGATTTCGAGGATAATTTCCAGATTGCAGATGTTTATAAAAATAAAAAATTGCTCGAATTTGCAGATTTTTATGAAAATTTTGACATAAAAATGAAAGAAAAAGGGCTTTATGATTTCGACGATATGATTATTGAAGTTATTGATACGATCGAAAAGAATGATGATTTACGATTCACACTTCAAGAAAAATATCAGTATTTGCTTCTCGACGAATTCCAAGATACTAACGACGCGCAGGCAAGAATTATTGAACTTCTAACCGATAACCCTGTTTTCGAAGGTAAACCAAATGTTCTTGCGGTGGGCGACGACGATCAAGCAATTATGGCTTTTCAAGGTGCAAGCAAATCGAATATGATTGATTTTTATAACCGTTTCGGCGAGAATACGAAAGTTATAAATCTAACCAAAAACTACCGCTCGCACGGTGATATTTTGAGCGCTTCAAAGAATGTTGCAAACACAATTTCTGGGCGATTAACCAAAAATTTGCCAATCGAAGTTCAAAAAGATATTTCGGCCAAAGGTAATTTTGAAAACCAAAAAATCAAAATCGAACGCTTAAACTTTAAAAGTTCGATCGCAGAATTTGCTTGGGTTGCGGAAGAAATTTCGAAATTGGTTCAATCCGGTGTTGAACCAAAAGAAATCGCAGTAATTGCACCAAGACACAAAACTCTTCAAGAATTTACATCGTATTTAAAGAATAAAAATGTGCCAATTTATTACGAAAAACGTGAAAATATTCTCGAAGAAGAAACTATTTCAAAACTGCTGAAAATCTCAAAATTAATATTGGCGATTCGCGATAAAAATGAGCAAGTAATGGCGGATCTATTCCCAGAGGTTTTGAGTTTTGAATTTTGGCAAATTTCAACAATTGAAGCTTGGAAAATGAGCTGGGCAGCAAAAAATAAGCGTGAATTTTGGATTGAGACGATTTTAAATAGCGAACAACCCGAACTTCAAAAACTTGGTCAAATCTTGGTTACACTCGCAGAGTTTTCGCATGAAAAATCTTTCGAAGAAATGTTCGATTATATTTTAGGCTCGCAGAAAATTACAGAAGAATTAAAATCGCCAATTCGTGATTCTATTTCAAATAAATCAGCAGAAGAATTTTTTGATATTCTTTCTAATTTAACAATTCTACGCGATAATTTGCGAGAATTTTCAAAAGAGAATAGCAACAAGCTCGACGTTTTGGTTAATTTTATTGAAGCTTGTGAAAGGGCTGATGTTCTAATTTTAAACACAAATCCACACAATTCAAGCGAGAATGCAGTTCAGATTTCAACACCTTTCGTAGCAAAAGGCTTGGAGTTTAAATATACTTTCCTTATTTCTCTCGATCAATCAAGCTGGAATAATGCTCGAAGTGGTGGGGGTGGTGAAACTCTTGCGATGCCATTCAACTTAAAATTCACGAACATTGAAGATGAAGGCGAAGACACACGAAAACGACTATTTTTCGTAGCAATGACACGTGCTAAAACGCATCTTTTCTTGACAAATCACAGCAATGACTTCAAAGGAAAGGCTCTTAAAACTCTATCTTTTTTGGATGAGCGCGAAGAAGATGGTATATTAAAGTCGAAAATTCTTCCTGAAAAATGGGAAAAAGTTTCAAAAAACGAAAAAGAGTCGCTCGAAATTTCAGATCTTCAAACCAACTGGCATGATTTTTACGTTGCAAAAAATGAACAAATGCGCGACCTATTAAGACCTCAAATTCAAAATTTCAGAATGAGCCCTACAAATGTTAATTCATTTATTGATGTCGTTTTTGGTGGTCCGCAAAAGTTTTTCGAAAATACAATTTTGCGTTTTCCTGAGGCTTATGGTGCCGATGCAACACTCGGAACGCTTGTTCACGATGGCTTTCGATATATTCAAGACAAAATCAATGTAGGAAAAACACCAACTTTCGAAGAACTTCAAAAATATTGGCTTGAAAAAATTTTGGAATATCCGTTTTCAGATAAAGATAGAAAGAGGATCGCCGAGCGACTTGAAAGAATTTTTAGTAACTTTTTCGAAAATCGTTTGAGTGAATTTAAATCTGGAAATATCGCCGAAAAAGATTTCAGAAGCGCCGGCGTAACGATTGGTGATGCAGTCTTAACTGGAAAAATTGATCTAATTCGAATTGATCGTGAAAATAAAAAAATTACCGTAGTTGATTACAAAACAGGCTCAATTCCACTCAATACCAAGTCTGAGAAAATTGAAACCTCTAACGCAAAAATCTATAAATTCGAACAACAGCTTTACTTTTATAAAATTTTAATCGAAAATTCTCCTGAATTTGCCGGATATAGCGTAGAAAATGGAGTTTTGGAATTTATCGAGCCATCAAATAAAACTGAAAGAACCTATAATCATACGGTTTATTTCGAAGCTGAAAAAGAAGAGCATTTGAAGCAATTAATTCAAGCGATTTGGGCAAAAATTAAAGTGTTTGATTTCGAAATCAATATCGAGAAGTATGAAAAAAATAAAAAAGGAATTGAAGAATTCACTAATGATTTGATTGCGGATTTCGAAGGTTTGAATGAATAGTATTTTTGAAGACTTTTCAAAAAGAGAACTAGTCTTGACGCGCGTAGATTTTGATAAAAACCAAAAACCGCGTTGGAAATTTGCAGATTGGAATTCTGGTGAGATTTTAAGTTTTTCGCCAGAATTCGAAAAAACGATTACTCTAAAAATTGATCTTTCGAACCGATTTTGCACCGGCTGGCACAGTCTGGAAACTGGTGAAGATTTTATTTGCCCCGAAAAATCCACTCTTGACAAAAAATATAATCAATGTCAAAAATGTCAAAAAAGAACAGGGTTTAATCCCGCTTTTTATAATGCAAGCGAGAGCGAAATATCCAACCAACAGCAAACTCGAAATTCACAACCTCATTTTGTATATTTAGCATATTTTTCAGATGATGTGATAAAAGTTGGAATTAGTTTTTCGGAGCGGGGGATTGCAAGACTTCTTGAACAAGGAGCGCGAGCTGCATTAGTTTTAGGTGAATTTTCGAGTGCAAATATCGCACGGAATTATGAAGAAAAAATATCAAAAATGCCAGATTTCTGTGAAAATGTCAAAACGGGAATCAAGTTAAAACTTCTCGAAAACAAGTTTTATTTTTCAAAAGCTCAAAAAACACTTTTAAATGCCCGTCAAAAAATTGAAGAACGCGAAAAAATTAATTTTGAAAAAAATAAACCGATAAATTTGAATGAATTTTATTCCAAAAATAGCGATTTTACCAGCAAAGAAATTATTTACTCCGAAAATTGTGTGCAAAATAATGGCGAACTGATTTTTTCGGGAATTTTAAAAGCACAAATTGGCTATATTTTACTCGCAGAACAACAGGGCGAAATAATCTCAATTCCACTTCGAAAATTCACCGGATATAAAGTTCAAATTTTACCAAAAATCACCGAAATTGAACTCCCAGAACGGCAAGCAAGTTTGTTTGATTTTTAAGCAAAAAACTGATAAAATAGAAGAAATGAGTAAGGCGTTATATCGAAAATATCGAAGTAAAAAACTAAGCGAAGTTGTGGGGCAAAAACATATCACAACAGTTCTTGAAAATGCCCTAAAACAGCAAAAAATTGCTCACGCATATCTTTTTACTGGTCCGAGAGGGGTTGGAAAAACTTCGATCGCACGAATTTTAGCACACGAAATAAATAATTTAACTTATTCAGAAGAAGAAAATCACCCAGATATTATCGAAATCGACGCGGCCAGTAATAACGGTGTTGATGATATTCGTCAGCTTCGAGAAAATGTTCAAATTGCGCCATTCTCAGCAAAATATCGTGTTTATATTATTGATGAGGTTCATATGCTTTCGAAAGCAGCTTTTAATGCACTTCTAAAAACCCTTGAAGAACCACCAGAACACGCTGTTTTCATTTTAGCAACAACAGATGCCCACAAATTACCTGCAACAATTATTAGTCGAACGCAACGGTTTGTTTTTCGATTTATTTCGAAAGAAGATGTTTGTGCACATCTGGAATTTATCGCCAAAAACGAAAAAATCAAAATTTCGAAAGAAGCGATCGAAATCATCGCTGAACGTGGAGAAGGAAGTTTTCGTGACAGCATTTCTTTGCTCGACCAAATTTCCAGCATTTCGAAAGATGGCGAAGAAATCACCGCGAAATTGCTTGAAAAATCTCTTGGCTTAGCAGCAAAATCACAAATTAATAATTTAATTTCAGCTTTCGAAAATCGCAATTCTAGCGAAATTGTGCGCATCGTACGGGAAATTCGCGATTCTGGCGTAGACTTGAAGAATTTCGCAAACCAGATTTTAAGCTTCATCACAGAGAATCTTGGCGAAAAACCGTATCTTTCTCAATTTTTAATGCCTTTAACACGCGCTGAAAAATCAAATTTTGTTGAAATGGAATTACTTTCGATTTTTATTAAACCTGAATTTTCGCCTCAAATCCCACAACCACAAACACCAATCTTAGAAAATAAACCGAAAGAAATTCAACCAGCAAAAACCTCAAAAATTCCAGAGAAAAAACTAGTTGAAACTTTTGAAAATCCGCAAAATGTAGCAAAAAATAAGACTAACAAAAATCAGCCTAACGAAAAAAATCCTGAACCTTCGAAAACTGAAATTCCCGAAAAAAATGAAAAAATTCAACCGGAAATTACAGAAAAAATTCAAGATTTGGGCGAAGTACACAAATTCGAATGGCATGATTTTTGTAGTGCTATCCCAGAGGACGATAAGGGAATTCAAACAATCCTAAAACAGTCTGGCTATATTTTCGAAAATGGAAAAATTAAGATTTACGCAGGAGTTACATTTAAACAAAAACAGCTCGAGAAAGCAAAAGCGCAAGCCTCGATGGGACAGGCGCTGAAGAAAATTAATGCGGGCAGTTGGGTGATTGAGGTTTTTGGAACAGCTAAGCCAGCAAGCGATCCCGCGATTGCAAGCGTTCAAGATCTAATGGGGGGTGGAGAAATGGTGCAAATTAATGAATAGTGATAAAAATACAGGAGGAAAAGTTCCGCCACAAAATTTAGACGCCGAGATGAGTTTGATCGGTGCGATTTTGATTGATGAAGAAGTTTTGATCGATATTGCTGAAATTGTGAAAGCAATCGATTTTTACGACAAGCGCCACGCGACAATTTTTGCGGCAATCATTCGACTCTATGAACACCACCAACCAGTTGACCTCCTAACACTTACCGCAGAACTCAAAAAACGCAACGAGCTCAACGCTGTCGGCGGATCGAGCTATTTAGCAGAACTCACGAATTATGTTCCAACTGCTTCACACGCAAAATATTACGCTGAAATTGTTGCGCAGGCTGCCGTTCGAAGGCGTTTAATTAAAGCTGGTGGTGATATTACTGAGCTTGCTTACAACGAAGAATTAAGCGTTCCACAACTTTTAGGACAAAGTGAAGCTGAGCTTTTCGGCGTTTCTGATGCAAGCTTGAAGCAAGATTTATCTTCGATGGAAGATATCTTAAATGAATCTTTCGAAAGATTAGATGAACTCTATAAAAATAAAGGTGCGATCCGTGGAATTCGAACTGGCTATCGCGACCTTGATAATAAAACAGCTGGACTTCAACGTTCAGACTTGATTATTTTAGCTGCCAGACCAGCTATGGGTAAAACAACTTTCGTGACAAATTTAGCCTATAATATTGCAACAATCGAGAAAAAATCGGTTCTATTTTTCAGCCTCGAGATGAGTAAAGAGCAATTAGTTGATCGTATGCTAGCTGATGCTGCCGGTGTTGATTCATGGAATATTCGAACTGGAAATTTGAGTGACGAAGATTTTGCAAAACTTGCCGATGCAATGGGTGAAATGGCTGAAGCACCAATCTATATCGACGATACACCTGGTGTGAGTGTGCTTGAAATGCGGACAAAAGCTCGGCGCGCCGCACATAACGGTGAGCTTGGATTGATTGTAATCGACTACCTTCAGCTTATGCAGGGAAGCGGCTCGGCTAAATCTTCAGCAAACCGCGTTCAAGAAGTCTCTGAAATCTCGCGTGGACTAAAGTTACTCGCACGTGAATTAAATGTGCCTGTTATCGCACTTTCACAGTTGAGTCGTTCGGTTGAAAGCCGCGATCCAAAAATTCCACAACTCGCCGACCTCCGCGAATCTGGTTCGATCGAGCAGGATGCCGACATCGTGATGTTCCTTTATCGCGAAGCTTATTATAACCCCGAAACGGAACGCGAAAATATCACAGATCTAATTCTCGCAAAACATCGACACGGACCAGTCGGAACAATTGAATTATATTTTCATCCGGAACGCCTCCGCTTTATGTCGCTCGATCGTAAGCATGGCGAATAATTTTTTAAAACCGCATCTCTGTCTTAAATTTGCGGTTTTAAAATTGATTTTTCACATTTTTTAGCGTATAATTATGCTTATGGATAAAAATCACAAAAATGAGCTTTTCACTAAAATTGCACTCGGAGCCGTGATTATTCTTTCCGAAATCTCAATCATTTTCATCATTCGCTCACTGGATTTTACCAATGTTATTTCGATATTTTTTTCAATTTTTACACTAAATTTAGCTTTTGTGATTTTTGGAATTCGCCAACAACAAACTCAAAAAAATATGCTCGAAATCCATAAAAAAGCCGAAGACTCGAAAAATAAAATTTTAACCATTGTCAATAATTTAACCGACGCCGTTTTGAGTGTTGATTCTCGCGGACAAATCGAACTCTATAATTCCGCCACGCTTGATTTATTTGGTCAAAATGAAGAAATTTCCGGCAAAAATATTTCAAAAATCTGTA
>USNP01000018.1 GCA_900556165.1 uncultured bacterium | reverse complement strand
AAATTCAGAAAATAAAAATTCGAACAGTTCGAGCAATTTTTTGGGTGATGGAAAAGCAATTCTCGATGCTGTAGATGATGGAGTTTTAGCAGTTGATCCGCAAGGAAATATTGTCGCAATTAATCCAGCAGCTGCACAGGTTACCGGTTGGAGTGGAAGTGATGCTGTTGGGCTGATTTTTAATTCTGTTTTGAAAATTTCAAACAATGACGGAGCAGAAATGCTGGGTGCTTCAAACCCCGTAAATCGCGTACTTCAAACTGGCACAAATTTTACAACACGTGATCTTTTTGTTAAAACACCGAGCGGAAAAGCTGTGCCAATTTTTTTGGCAGTAAATTCGATTAGCGGACAAAATTCTGGCGCAGTGGTAGTTTTTCGCGATATTTCGAAAGAACTCAAAGAAAACCGTGAGCAGGCTGAATTTATTTCAACTGCGAGCCACGAAATGCGAACGCCTGTCGCCAGCATTGAAGGTTACCTTGGACTTGCCCTAAACCCCGCAACCGCAACAATCGATGCACGTGCAAAATCCTATCTCGAGAAAGCTCACGAAAATACTCGGCATTTAGGGCAACTTTTTCAAGATTTGTTGGATATTACAAAAGCAGAAGATGGCCGTTTAAAAAACGAACCAGTAGTTTTAGATGCAGTTGAATTTACACGAAATATCTGGGAAGGCCTAAAACAAAAAGCGAGCGGGAAAGGTTTAAATTATATTTTCGAACCCGACAACCCTAAAACAGGTGAAAAAACTCTCACGCCAGTATTTTTCATCCACGCCGACCGCGACCACTTGCACGAAGTTTTGAATAATCTTTTCGAAAATGCGATCAAATACACGCCAAGCGGAAAAGTTTCGGTGAATGTGACTGGCGGAAATGATAATGTTGAAATCTCCGTAACAGATAGTGGAATTGGAATCCCAGCCGAAGATATTCCTCATTTATTCCAAAAATTCTATCGCGTAGATAATTCCGAAACGCGAGAAATCAACGGTACAGGGCTTGGGCTTTTCTTATCGCGAAAACTTACCGAATCAATCGGCGGGTCACTTAATGTTGAAAGTGAATACAAAAAAGGTAGTACTTTCACAGTTAAACTACCACGAATTACGCGTGAAAATGCTGAAGTTTTAAAGGCGAAAGAAGAGGAGAAAAAGGCCGAAGAACATCAAAAAATCGAAGCTAAACGCAACCAACGCGAAATTGAAGAAGCTGACCGCGACATTGCGGCAATTCTTGAAAATACTGAGAGTGAAAGTCCGAGCGAGGAAGTTTTCGAAAAGGCGCACGAAATACAGCCAGAAGCAGCGCCAGTTCCAGCAGCAATTCCGCAGCAAATTTCAAATCCTCAACCCGTTCAGCCAGTACAACCAGTTCAGATTCCGCAAGCGTTTTCGAACATTCAATCAGTTCAACAAACTCAGCAACCACGAGCAGCTCAACCAAATTTGCCAGCTCAAAATACTCAAAATTATGCTGGAAATGGTTTGTCGAATATGCAAACTTTCAAGATAGCGCAAAATCAAGCACAAATTTTAGAAGCTCAGCGAGTACAAGCTACGCAAGCATTTTTAAATACTCAATCGACACAAATTCAGCCAAACCCTGAAAAACAAACATTTAAAAATCCACAGATGCAAATTCAGCAGAATTCGTCAGTAAATAACTCAGTTCAACAAACTCAGCAACCACGAGTAGCTCAACCAAATTCACAAGCTCAAAATACTCAGCCAATGCGTAGCTCGGCAAGTCTTAATACGGCAATGATGCGCGCGAATGTTTCGCAAAATATTCAGAATTTACAAGTTGGACAAGTTCGAAATCCACAACAAGCCGTTCAACAAAATGTTTCACCAGTAACAATGCAAGTTCAAAATGTGACACAAAATCCGCAAGTTGTTCAAAATAATTACTCAACACAAAATTCACAAGCGGAACAGATGTCGCAAACAATTCGAATTTCACCGCCAGCACCAATTCCAACTCCACAAATGGGTCAACTTCCGCCGAATCCGCCAACTTTAAATGATATTGAGCGAATGAAAATCGAATACGCGCAGAGAATGGTGGCGCAGAAAAAGTAAGCATAAAAAGTATAGATTTTTAAAGAAAAAAATTATATAATAGGAGCAGTATGACAAAGATTTTATTAGTAGAAGATGATAAAAGTTTGCGCGAGATTTATGGTGTGCGATTATTAGCTGAGGGATACGACATTGTTTCGGCTGGCGACGGCGAAGAAGCACTCGCGATGGCGATTAAAGAGCGCCCAAATTTGATCGTTAGTGATGTAATGATGCCAAAAATCTCAGGCTTTGATATGCTTGATATTTTGCGATCAACAACCGAAACACGCGGAATTAAAGTTATCATGATGACAGCGCTTTCAAGCGAAGATCAACGACGACGTGGAGAAGCCCTCGGCGCAGATCGTTATTTAGTAAAATCACAAGTTGGAATCGAAGACGTTGTGCGAACCGTGCATGAAGTTCTTGAAGACGGCGATTTAACAGTCGAACAGCGAACCGCCCAAAAACAAGCACCGATTGCAGCAGAGACTCGCGAATTTACACATACAGAAACTCAACAATTCGCCACACAACAACCTGCGCCAATTCCAGTACCACAACCAACTCCAAGCCCAGCACCCATGCCAGCTGCACCAGTTTTCGAAAGACCAATAACTCCGCAAGCACCAGCTCGCCCAGCAGCTATAAATTCAACACCGGTACGTGCAGCCGTTCCAAATTTAGCGCAATTTGAAAGAGAACGACCAGCTCCACAAGCACCAATTCAAATGAATCAAAACCCCGCAACAATTGAAGCTCCTGCACGCCCAATTAGTGATTTTGTAAATCAACCACGCGTTTCAGCGCCACAACCAGTTCGGCAACCAATACAATCTCCACAAACGAGCGGTGAGAGAATTATTCAACCAATTGAAAACAATAGAAGCAACGAAGAAACGCTCACTTTCCAGATTAATGATATTTTGAATGGTGGAAGCGGCGAAAATCCACTAAATAATCAACAACCTCCTTTTGGAGCACAATAAATCGTGAACGAAAAATCCGAACGCCTAAACAAATTCCTGGCTCTTCAGCTGGGAATTTCGCGTAGACAAGCAGATGAGCTAATCGAAAAAGGGCGAATTTCAATCAACGATAAAACCGCCAAACTCGGCGCACGTTTCGAAAATAACGATACAATTAAACTTGGTGAAAAAATTATCTCAAAAAATCCAGAAGAAAAAATTTATTTACTCTTCAATAAACCACGCGGTTTTGTTTGTTCGAGAAAAAAGCAGGGCGAGAATGAAACGATTTATGCGATTTTACCGAAAGAATTTCACAACCTAAAACCTGTTGGACGGCTCGATAAAGATTCAAGCGGACTTCTGCTTTTAACTAACGATGGTGATTTCGCCTTTCAGATGACACACCCGAAATTTCGAAAAATTAAAGAATATTTGGTTTCGCTCGACACGCCACTTCAACCAATTCACCAGCAAATGATTGCCGATTTTGGCATAAATCTACCCGACGGAAAATCACAACTTGGGCTTGAACGGTTGGACGATTCGAGAAAAAAATGGAAAGTAGTTATGAGTGAAGGGCGCAACCGCCAGATTCGCCGAACCTTCTCGGCTATAGGTTATGAAGTTCAAGAGCTACACAGAATAGTCTTTGGTTCATATACTTTACCAAAAGATTTTGATTTTGGTAAATTTCAAAAAATTAAAAAACAATAGTTTAGCAAAAAAAGACCTCAAAAGAGGCCTTTTTGTTAATTACTGTAATTCAGCAAGATCGGCAAGGTTAATCAATAAACTCATTACGTAACAGCTTGAAATCTCAACATTCTTATCAAGCATAATTTGGCAAAAGATATCCAAAATCTTTTCGAAATATTCTTTAATTTCAATCGGAATTTTATCTTCATTGCCAGAATTAGACTCAAATTCGCAAGCCCGAGCAATTTTTTCAGTCAAGCTTTTTCCGCGAAAATTAAAATAGTGAATTTCTGTAGCATAAGTTCGCACAAGTTGTCCTGCTGCAACTGGATTTCCAAATTTTTCAATATTAATCTTAAGGACAAATTCATTTCGAACATCCAAGATTTCTTCAACATCAAAAAGATTTCGAAAAATCTCAAAATTAGCATAAGGCTCACCGCTTGCAAAAGCTTGCTCGATAATTTTTCGTGTATCTTCTGCAACCATTTGACGAGTTTTCATCGATGCTAATGGTATAGCTGCTGTTTCAGTTTTAAAATGTTCCTGCATTTCTGCACCTCCAAAATTTTCTTGGATTTTTATTATATCATTTTTTAGCTTTTTAAGCAAGTTTTTCAATATTGATGTTGATTTTTATTTTGAAAAATTATAAAATAGTTAAATATGCTAAAAACTAAAAAAGAACTTCGAAAAATGTTTTTCGATAATTTTCTTGGTACAATTGCCGACAATCTTGTTGAAGCAAACTGGGCACTAGTAATGGCCTGGTATCCAAATGTAGCCTATGCGGAAAAATCGCTCACAATGTTTGCTGTAACAGATACGCTTTGGGTGGTGCTTTCCTGTGCGTATTATGCCGTTCGAACAGCTTTAGTCTCGAATTTGCCTGCTTATATGGTGAATAAAAGTGCAGATAAAGCTTCGAAACCCCTTAAAAATGCGCTTTATTTGGTTTATTTAATTCTAACACCACCAGCACTAATTTCATTTATTTTTGCAGGTGAATTACTAAGTTCGCTTGGCGTTTCACAAGAACTTCTTGCGCTTTACGTGCCATATTGGCGAATTTGCGTAGCGACGATCTTCTTGGCTTGCCCGAGCCAGATGCTGATCACTTCTTATCTTAAAGCTACTTTTCGAACGAGACAAGCGATGCTTCTCGACCACGCGACAACATGGACAATGGCAATTGGCTCATTTTTGGCGCTATGGGTTTTTGGCTGGGGTGCAAATGGAATGATGGTTGCCTGTTTTTTGGCCAATGCAATTCCATTGATTTATTTTTTAATTGCAAAACCTTGCCCAAATTTCTTTAAAAATGGTTTTGAAATTGATATAAAATGGATCAAAAAACTTTGGCTCAATACAAAATGGGAAATTATCCGCAGATTAGCACCACGAATTGCTGCTATTTTTACAACATCTTCGTTATTGTATCTTTCGCCATCGTTTGTTTCAGCCCGATATTGGATCTACACGATTGGTGCTTTTCTTGAAGGTGTAGTTGATGCAAGTGCAAGCCTTGCAAACGTTGATGTCTCTTACAATTCGAAATTAGGATTAAAAACCCAAAAAGAAGTTTATCAAAACAATAAATTTATTTGGCGGTTAGCTTTAAAACTTTTCATTATTCTTACAGTTTCGATTGGATTTTCAGCCCCAATTTGGGTGAATATTATTTCTAATGATTCATCAGTAAAAAATGCAATTCTAAATCCAGTGATTTTGATTTTATTCGCAATTGAAGTTGGCTCAAAAATTCGCTATTATATTTTGCTTTCAATTACGCGTTCATATTTGAAAAAATTAAACGGGGTAATGCAGGTAATTTACGCTTTGTCGAGTAGTATCTTGACGCCTATCGGAATTTTTATCTTTCTCAAAACTTTTAATCTTGGCTTAACTGGTGTTTTTGTTACGACCGCAATAGTTGGATTTTTACAATTTATACTTTCTGAAATTTATCTTCGAAAACAAAAAGTTGAAGTTGATTTTTAATTTTCAAAAGTTTGAATTTTAAACAAAAATATGTTATAATTAAGAAACTATGTCTAAAAATCTCCCAAAAGTTGCAATTATCGGACAAGCGAATGTTGGAAAATCTTCGCTTTTTAACCGAATGATTCGCGCCCAGCAAGCCGTTGTTGCGCGAGAAGCCGGAACTACACGCGACAGCGTTCTCGGCAAAGTTAAATATAAAAAACAAGCTTTTTGGCTAATTGATACAGCCGGATTGAAAGATCCAAACGACGAATTTGAAGCGACAATTCAAGAGCAAATTCAAGATGCGGTTGATGCCAGTGAATTAATTTTGGTGGTTCTTGATAGCACTAAACCTTTTTCGAACGAAGATCGCTTAATTGCAAAAAAAGCTTTAAAATCTCAAAAGCCTGTAATTTTAGTTTTGAATAAAACCGACCTAAAAGGGAACTTGCCGAACGAAGAATTTTTGCGACTCGGAATCAAACCGATTATTCGAACTTCTGCCGAGCACAACGCCGGTGTTGAAGAACTTCTAACCGAAATCGCTGAAAATATTCCAAAAGTTAAAGAAGAAAAACGCGACGAAGATATAATTCGTGTGGCTTTGGTTGGTCGCCCAAATGCTGGAAAATCATATCTTTTCAACACTATGGCCGGAAAACAACAGGCGATCGTGGCAAATGTTGCCGGAACAACGCGCGACACAAACCGAACCGAAATTAAATTTAATGAAAAAACAATCGAGATCATCGATACGGCCGGAATGCGCAAACCTGGTAAGCAAGAAGTTGGAATCGAAAAATTCTCAGTGCTTCGAACTTTGAATGCAATTGATGAAGCTGATATTTGCTTGCTTTTAATGGATGCGAATGAACTCAATACGCAGCTCGACCAACGAATCGCTGGCTTAATTAACGATGCCGGAAAAGGGATGATTATTGTGGTTTCGAAATGGGATAGCGTTGAAGGAAAAGATGCTTACACTCGCGATGCTTTAGCGCCACGAATTGCTTATTATTTTAAATTTACACCTTGGGCACCGCTGATCTTCACGAGTTCGAAAACTGGCCAAAATGTAACAAAGATTTATGATTTAATTCTGAAAGTTCACCGTAACCGTGCCAGACTTGCAAAAACTTCAATCTTGAATCAGCTTCTTCAAAAAGCAACGCAAGCTCATCCGCCAGCAGGTTTGAAAAATACACATCCAAAATTACGCTATATCTCACAAAGCGACAGCAATCCACCCTGGTTTATTATTCACGGTTCGAATCTAAAATTTGTTCACTGGAGCTATAAACGCTATTTGGAACGCTTAATTCGTGAAAATTTCGATTATTCTGGCACGCCGATTAAGTTTTCTTTCAGAGATGAAAAACAAATCAAAGAAAACCGTGCAAGAATTTCGGCTGGTAAAAAAGTTATCAATAAAGCTTCGGGCACTCTTAAAAAAGCAACTGATACGCAAAATAAACGCGAACGTAAACGCGACGAAAAACTTGCTCGAATTCAAAAAAATCAATAATTTTCGCCCCGCGCTTGGGGCGATTTTCGAAAGGATAAAATGAAAATTATACTTTTTCAAGGCAATTTTCCAGAAAAATATAATGGAACTCGCCACAATATTGGCTTTGAATTTGCAGATTATTTAGCAAAAAAAAATAACGCACAATTTCAAGAAAAGCCAAAATTTAAAGCTTTTATTGCTGAAATTACACTCTTTAATGAAAAAGTTTTGCTCATTAAACCAACAACTTTTTATAATGAAACTGGTTTTTCAGCACGGGCGATTTGCGATTTTTATAAAATTAATTTTCGAAAAGATTTTTTAGCCGTTCACGATGATTTAGATTTAGATTTTGGCGTGGTTCGTGTTCGAAAAAGTGGAAGTTCTGCCGGGAATAACGGACTAAAATCTTTAATTTCCGTTTTTGGTGAAGATTTTGCACGAATGAAAATTGGCATCAAAAATGAATTTTTGCCAAAAATCGGCGCAATGAATTTCGTTCTGGCTAAATTCTCAAAAAACGAGAGCGAAAAATTACCCCAGATTTTTAAAATTTGCGAAGATTTTGTTGAAGATTTTGCAAAAGATTCTCTCGAGAATAATAAACGTTCAATCTAAAAAATATTCTCATTTACTTTTTATGGATAATAAAATAGCTTATAGTTATACATCCCTCAGTTTCTTGACTCCGTTAAACACCACTCAAAATTTATGAAAGATTTCATCTATTAAAATTTCTGTAAAAAATAAATCTACCAAATTTCATATTCACTTCATAAAACTATCATAAAATATAGTTAAGTATGAAACTAAAGCGAAAGGAGATAGATTGAGAATCATACAAAAGTCACTGGCTTATGTTACGCGGAAGAGAAAAAGAACTACAATTGTTTTTTTAATTCTTACTGCGGTATTTTCAAGCCTATATGCATGTTTGAGCGTAGTTAATTCTAGCAGTAATCTAGAAAATTCGCTCTATAAAGCGTCAAATTCATCTTTTTCAATAGTCAAGAAAGATCCTCAGGGCTACTTTAACTACAAAGATGTGGAGAATATTCGTAACATTAAAGAAATCAAAGAGTCATTACTTGAATATGAAGGTTTAGCCAAGCTCATAAACGCTAAAGTAGTATCTGCTAATCAACAAGTACAGCGCAACGATCTCGATGAAGACTTAAAAAATACAGTCGCAATTCACAGCACCAACAATACCACCAAAAATACACTCTTTAGCAGTGGCGTATTCAAACTCAAACAAGGTCGCCATTTAGAACAAAACGATAGAGGAAAAGCCTTAGTCCACGAAGCTTTTGCTCAAAAAAATAATCTAAAAATTGGCAATAAAATTAAGATTAGTTTAATAAATGTG
>USNP01000017.1 GCA_900556165.1 uncultured bacterium | reverse complement strand
TAAAACATAAGTATAATAAAAACAAGCCCTTTCGAGCTTGCTTTACTTTTTCGAAATTACGAATTAAATTTTACGAGTAAATCAATTGTTTTTTCGGTCAAGATTTGGTTTGCTAAATTTCGGCGAACGTCGTCTGATGAAAGTTGCTTTGCGATTTCTTTGCTATTTCCGTATTGTTCTTTAAGTTGAGCAATTCGTGCATCGAGTTCTTCAAGGCTTGATTCGACTTTTTCAACTTTTGAAAGTTCCGCCAAAGCCAAACCGGATTTTACGCGCATTTCAGCAGCTTCTTTAACGTCTTTTTCGAGCCACTCTTCACGAGTTTTACCCATTCGTTCAAGGTAATCTTCAAGCGAAAGACCAGAATACATCAAATTTTGTTGCATATCAAGTTCGATACTCTGTTTTTGGTCTTCAAGCAAAATTTCTGGCACAGGAACTTTTGAAACTTCCGCCAATTTTTTAACAAGTTTATCTTTGAACTTTTCATCAGATTCGGCTTGTTTTTGAGTTTTAAGATCTTCTTTAATTTGTTTCTCAAATTCTTCTTTGGTTTTAAATTCACCTAATTTCGAAAGGAATTCTTCGTTAATTTCTGGCAGAGCATTTTCACGAACTTCGTGAATTTTCACTTCAAAAACAACTTTTACGCCCGCCAAATCTTTCGCGTGGTAATCTTTAGGAAATTCTAGATCGAGAGAAATTTCATCGCCAGCTTTTTTGCCGATCAAACCTTCTTCAAAGCCAGGAATGAAAGATTTTGAACCAAGTTCAAGTGGGAATTTTTCGGCTTTTCCGCCATCAAAAGCAACACCATCTTTTTTTCCCAAAAAATCAATAATAACTTCATCACCATCTTTTGATTCGCGATCAACTTTTTTCTTTTCTGCAAAATTTTTTAAAATTCGATCGATAGTCTCGCTAACTTCTTCTTTTGAAACCTCAACGGTATCTTTTTTAACTTTAAGATTTTTATAATCTCCAAGCTCAACTTTTGGCATGATTTCTGTTGTTGCGGTAAATTCGAGTTCTGTTCCAGGAATGAATTTTTTAACATCAACTTCTGGTCGGTCTATCGCTTTAATATCTTCTTTCAAAAACGCCTCAGCAACAGCTTTTGAAAGCGCGTTTTCGAGAGTTTCTTGTCCAAGAATCGTTTGATCAACTTGTGCGGCAACCAATTCGAGAGGTGCTTTTCCCTTTCGAAAACCTTCAATTTTAACTTCTTTGGCTAGTTTGGTGAGCGCAACTTGCTCGGCAGCTTTCAATTCTTCTGTTCCAAGAGAAATTGTAAGCTCAACTTTTACATCTGAAATATTCTTTAACTTTGTTTTCATATATTTTTAATTATAGCATAAATCTTGCCAAGCTTCAAATGCTGGCAAAAATTATTTTTCGATATAATTTCTTCGAACGAACTCGTACATTAAAATACCACTTGCTACACCAACATTAACACTTCTTGTTGAGCCAAATTGTTCAATTGCAATCATTTGTTTGCAAGCTTCTATCATTTCTTTTGACAGTCCGTCGCTCTCATTCCCAAAAATTAAAACAGATTTTTTCGGTAATTCTGAATCTTGTAGATTTTTAGAACCTTTTTGATTATCGATTGCGATCAAAATTAAGCCATTCTCTTTTGCCCAAGATATAAAATCTGCCACGGTTTTATGGTGAAAAACATTCATGTATGCTTCGGTTTTCATTGCACCACGGCGATTCCAGTGTTTTTTACCGATGATGTGAATTCCGGCAGCATTAAAAGCGTTTGCATTTCGCGCAATTGTGCCAATATTAAAATCATGCTGAAAATTTTCAACTGCAATATGGAAGCTATGACGAGATTTATTTAGATCAGATTTTATTTCACTAACGGTTAATCCGCGATATTTATCGACGACATTTCGCGTGTCGTTTTGTATAGTCAAGCCTTCACCAGTTTCGAAATTTGGTTTATTTTCCATTTCGAACTGATTTAATTAACTCTTTTGTATCTGGCCGACCTTTTACGCCAGGATTTAAAATATGCATTGGGTCAAAAATATCTTTAATTTGCGAATATAGATTTTCGATTTCTTCACCAATATTTCTTGCGACAAAATGCCCAAAGATTCTACCTTCGCCTGCGCCGTAAGCAAATTCGCCATCAACTTTCGCAAGTAAAACACCAAGATCTGCCACAAATTTCAATGCTTTCTGGCGATCCGCCACTTTCGAAAAGTCAAATTCTGCTAAAATCTCAAAAATTGATGTTAAGGCTGAACCTTGAATTGGCGCTGGAATACTGTATTGAAGTGCAAGTTTTTGTAGACCAAGATAGAAAGTTTCGAAACACTCCATAGGTACATAAACACCTTGAATTGGATAAATTTCTTGCTTAATTACACCACTTCGCGCACGCAAAATTTCGCGAATATCACGGATTGCTTCAAGCTCAGCTTTTGAATATTCATCGTCCTCTGGAATCCAAACTGTTGCACCTTTGAATTTTTCGGAAATCTTTTGAATTTTATGCATTTTTGCTAAGATTTTTTTGTTAGTTTTGTCTGAAATTCCAACAACCAAAACTAATTTTGTTGCTAATTTTTGTGAATTTCGATCGAGATAGAATTGATATTTTTTACCAGAAGCAACGGCGGCTTCAAACATTTTTCCATCAAAAAGTTCAACAATATCTGGGTTTAATTTTGAAATTTCATCATTGAAATCACGTGCATCATCACGGTTCGAAAAACTCACAACACAAAAAAATTTGTTTCGTTCACAATATAGCTTGTTTTAATTTTTGCCTCAGTGATAATACCGAGTGTTCCAAGTGAACCAAAAAACAGCGGAATTAGGTTGAAAGTTCCGTCTTCATTTTTGACGTTTGAAATTCCAGAATAACCAAAACTTGAATCGCCATCTATTTTTTGAATTAAACTGTAATTATCTTCGATTAAGGTGTCGATTTTGCGGTATATTTCACCTTCGAAATTTGAAAGTGCGATTTTTTCACTTAATTCTTTGCGTGAAATTTTGCCAATTTTAGCCAAATCGCCGTTACTCAAAACAACCTCCGCCTCTATAACTGAATCAACTAAGTCACCGTAATTGTATTTTTCGCTTGGTAAATTCATTGAAATTGCGCCACCGATCGTTAAACGCTCGCCAGCCGGACTTTGCGGAATTTCCATTGCTTGTGAGGCGATTGCAAGATTGAGTTTTTGAAAATTTGCCCCAGCCTGAACTTGAACCGTTTTTGCTCGCAAATCAAGCTCTTTAACCTTGTCAAGATGTCGAGAAATATCAAGAATAATACCTTTTCCGATTGAGGAGCCATCTGTGCTGCCGCCATATCCTCGCGCAGTTACGCCAAAAATATGACCTTTTTCGGCCAATTGCCAAGAAAATCGCATAATCTTTTGAATATCTTCATTAAAACGCGGATAAACCACTAGTTCGGGTTGCATTTTAAGAAAACTTCGGTCTGTCGAAAACTGCTTCAATCGTGTCTCGCGTGCCGAAACTTCACCAATAATATGTCCATTTAGATATTTCGCAATTTTACTCATTAGCTCCATTTTAACACAAGCGCAATTTATTTTCAACTTTTGATTTTTATTTTTAAAAATGGTAAAATTGAGTTATGTATTCAAGAGCTACTCCTTTTCAAAAGGCTGATAAAATTGCCGGAACGCACCAGAAAATTGATCGTGCGGCGCGGTTAGTTTTGCGCGAAATTATTTCGAAAAATAAAAAACTTTCAAAAATTCATTTTCCAAAAATTGACGAAATTTTGGTTTTTGAAGGAAATGGTGGTCCGGATGGAATTAAGACAAAGTCTCCCGGAAAAGACGAACCTTGGCATTTTGTTGAGCCTTATGGCGATTTAACACCGATTCGAAATTATGTTGAAAATCACCTTTTTAATCTTTCGAAAGCTTTAGTAAACGAAAATTATGTTCGCGCAAGTTTTGAAGCTGGATGGATGGCACACGCAATCACTGATGCACTCACTCCCGCACATCAATATCCAATGACGGATAAAATTATCGAAATCTCTGGCAAAAAACCCGAAGAGCGTGATAAACTAATCAAGAAAATGTTTCTTTCGGGCGAAAATTGGCGTGAGCGAATTTTGAATAATTGGGAATATATTGGGCCAAAAGGTGTGATGAGTTCGCATATGTTTTACGAAATGGGTGTAGCAACAATGATAACTTCGGTTTCAGCGAGAAAGCTTTCGAAGATGCCAGAAAAAGATGAGGTTCAGATTGTCTTAAATGGTGATTTTATGACTCTTTTTGAAGAAAAAATCAAGTGGGTTGCTGATCAAAAATATTACGAAACTTATCTTGAAAAAGGCTGGACAACAACTCTGGCACGAGATACAAAACAAGAACTTTTGCCAGAAATTTCGAAAATTGTGGCGCTTGGTTGGCTTGAAGGGATTCGGCGCGCTTTTGAAGAAGATTTCGAAAATTCGAAAGGTCAAAAATGAATATTCGGTTGATTTCGGGGATTTTTAAAAATCATAAAATTACTGCACCAAATTCTCGCCAAACTCACCCGATGAGTGAACGCGCGCGGAATGCGATTTTTAATACTATTCAAACTGATATTCCTGGAGCAGGAATACTTGACGCTTTTGCTGGAACTGGTGCGCTTGGATTAGAGGCAATTTCTCGGGGTGCGAAAGGTGCTGTTTTTATTGAAAAAAATCGTCTTGCGCAAAAAATTTTGGCTGAAAATCTAAAAATTACCGAAAAAAATCCAGAATCTGGTACAACAAAATTAGTTCGTTCATCTATTTCAGGCTGGTTAAGTTCTACGCAGTCACAGTTTGAGCTTGGTGAAATTTCTGAAATTCCAACTTTTGATATAATTTTTGCCGATCCGCCATATTACGATCCCCAATTTCCAACGATTGAAAAGCTTTCTAAAAGGTTGAATGCTGGCGGAATTTTAGTCCTTTCGCAACCAAAAGAGCTTGAAAATTTTGAAGCAGAAAACTTATTTTTAATAAGTGAAAAGCTTTATTCTGGTGCAAAAATTTTATTCTTTCGAGCAAAATAAAAAAACAACTCCCGCAAAAAGAGTTGTTTTAATTTAATTTAATTTGACACTTTCGAAATAAAAAAGACTTACGATTTTTGGTGGATTAAGAATGAATAACAAATAGATTGATTTTAGGTTGGGCGATGTGCTCTATCTTGCCGAATAGGCTGCTAAAATTACATATTAGAGTATAATATATATTATGTAGATAGATTACACTGAATTTTTTTGAAGAATAAACGGGGTGATACAAAAGTCCCTAATACCTTAACAATTTATAACTACCACAAGAGAGATAATTCTTTTATATATTATACTAACTGGTATAGCTTAACTATACTTAATCTTATAATAATTTTATTGATTTATAACAAAAATATTGCTTTTTCTTGAATATTTTTTCTTACGGTGATTATAGATTGTTATTTTTTCTGGGTTTATCATCATATCACCACAATCATTATCGATGGTATTTTTTTATATCATTATCACTATCACCAAAAATCATATATTAACAGTAGAATATTTCTAAAACCTACCAATTAGTCCATTTTTAATTTTAATATAATTAAACTCTCGATATGTGGAGTTCTTGGGAAGAAATTGTATCCGCGCGCATAATTTATCTCGTATTTTTTGCTCAAAATTGCTGTATCGCGAGCTTGGGTGGATGGATTACAGCTCAAATAAATTACTTTTTCTGGCTCAATTTCAAGAATCTTCTCACAAACTTCGCGGTTCATTCCGGCTCTTGGTGGGTCAACAATTAAATTTGAACCTTTTTTGATAAACTCCAGCGCTTTTTCGCTTGGTGCCAAGATAGCCTTTGCGGTTTCTTCTCTATCTAGTTTTTTAATATTTTTTTGCATTTCATCCACTGCAAATTTGTTAATTTCTACCAAGTTTAAATCGCCCGCGCCAATCGTGAGACCAATTGAGCCTACGCCAGAATACAAGTCAACTGTTGGTTTTGATGTGTCGATGAACTTTTGCATATCACGTAAAGCTTGCTCATAAACTGGCAAATTAATTTGAAAAAAGCTTTCCGTTGCATAATTAAAATCAATTCCCAGCACAGAATCTTGTAGCTTTTGGTCGGTTGAGTTTTGAAGTCTTTTGGTTATTACACTAGCTGGCGACTTTGGATTCGAAAAAATAATTTCGAAGTTTTTAAAGTTGAGTTTCGAAAGCTCTTGCTCGCTAAAAATCGCAAAGTTTTCATCTTTTACATAAAGTTGGGCTGAAATTTCGCCCTTTTGACTAGCGCGAATTAATAAAGTTTTTAAATCTCGGCTTGGTGTTTTTCTTGCGCGCAAAATTTCAAGTACTTTTTGGCCAGCTTGATTGATTTCTGGCATCGCCAAACTTGTGCCTTCTACTGAGATTTTTCCCTTTCCACCACGTCTAAAAAATGCTAAGTTTAATTCGCCGTCGTTCTCATCTTGTTTAGATTTTTCCCACCAAAACGAAAACTCCACTTTATTGCGGTATTCAAAAATTTTTCCGTCAGAATAAAATTCTTCTTGATTTTTTAACTCAATTTTTTCTTGGCGGAAGCTCTCAAGTATTAACTCTTGCTTAGTTTTTTGCTCAAAATCAAAATTAAAAATCTGCCATGGGCTAGTTGAAAGAAAACTTTCGCTATCTTTTGGTTCAATTCTTTCAGCTGATTTTTCGAAAATTTCAACCGTAAAACCTTCTATAAAACTTGATTTATTTTTAGTAACTTGGACTTTGGCGGTTTCACCTGGCAAAACACCCCACGCAAAGATTTTTTTACCCGATTCAAGTGTTCCCAAAGCCTGCCCACCAGGGGTGATTTTATCAAACTTAGCTGTTTCAAACTTAATTTTTCGTGCCATAATTACTCCATTCTATCAAAAATTTTTATTAAATTGCCAGATTTCAACCCAGTCTTCACCCTTTAATTCGCTTGGTTTTTTGATTTTAAATTTTAAACTGCAATGTTTTTTGTAAAATTCTGGAGTGGTAAACATTTTATCGATAAAATTGTTAAAGATTGGCTGTTCTTCTTTTGAAATCAGTGGAGCTTCTCGCCGTTTCATTTCGAAAAATACGGTCTCAACGGCTGGCGGTGGCGTGAAATCATTCTTACGAAGAGGTTTCTTTATTTTATTTTCGAAAAAAGGAAAAGTTTTCGCGCCCAAAGCTGAAGTGAAATTTTGTTCACTAGCAATTAGCTTACGCGCGAATTGTTTTTGTAGAATTAAATAAATGCTTTTTGGTGAATTTTGAGCGTTTATGAGTTTTTGAATGATAGGTGAGCTTAAATAGAATGGAATATTCGCACAAACTTTATAGTTTTGAGGTAGTTTTGAAAGATTAAAATGTAAAAAATCCGCACGTAAAACTTCAATATTTTCAAGGTTTTTAGTGTTATTTTTTAATTTTTTAAAAGTTTCGCAATCAAACTCAATCGCTAAAACTTGCGCAGATTTCTTGCTAAGAGCAAAAGTAAAAACACCGCTCCCAGCGCCAATATCTAGCGTAAAATCGCGTTTTCGAATATTACTATGCCCAACGAGCATCAGCGCAATTCGTGGCGAACGCAAGAAATTTTGTGAAATTCGGTGTTTTCGAGCCATTTATTCGTATCTCAAAGCTTCGATTGGATCTTTTTTACTTGCGCTTTGAGCAGGTAAGGCACCAGCTAAAAATGATACAAGCGCAATAGCTATGGTAATGGCTGTATTATTTTGTAATGTGAATTTTGTAAGTTCGAAACCTTCAAGTCCTTTGAGGAAGTTTGCTGTTGCGAAATTATTCAAAGCCGCCCCAGCTAATGAAGCTAGTATAATTCCTAAAATTGAGCCAATTACGCCAATTAAGATTGCTTCAATGCTGAAAAGTTGGAATATTTTTCCATTTGAAAGTCCCATAGCTTTCATTAAGCCAATTTCACGAGTTCGTTCACGTACACTCATGTAAAGTGTATTGATAATACCAAAGCTAGCAGCAAGAAGAGCGATTGAACCAAAAACTGTCAATCCGCCAGTAATCGCATTTACGACATTTGTAAGATTTTTTATTTGATCGGCATAGGTTGTGATAGTATATTTTTCTTTATCGCCGGCATTTTTTACCATTTGAAGTTTTTCTTCATTTCGAAATTCTGGCTTTAGAGTTGCAGTTGCTGCAAAATACTTTTCTTTTTGGGCTTCTGGCATATTTTTTTGTTGGAATGCTAAAATTTCTTTTTTAAATTCATTTGAAATTACAGTTAATTGGTTCTGTACCAAGTTTTTATTCATTACGCCGGAAATTTTAAAGTCATAAATTTTTTTCTCGCCATTAAATTGATTTGAAAACTGCATTTTAATAGTTTTACCAAGTGCATTTTCGGCATTTTTAAAGCCAAGATTCTCAATATAATCTTGCGAAATTACAGCTTCATTTTTTGTTGAAATATCTTTTCCAGCTTTAATATCAAGCTTAACGTCAGTATTCTCGTTAATTGAAGTTATATTTCCAGCGACAAATTTTTTACCATTCGCACCTTCGATATAATCACCTAAAATATTTTCGGCTGGTTTTACATTTTCAAGACCTTCAATTTTTTTAAGCTTTTCGATATCGCTTTTTGCGAGTGAAGGTGTTGAATATATTGATTGGTCTTGATTTCCTCCAGTTTCACCTTCTTTATATTCTTGCAAGCCGCCCGATATGCCATTCATTTCAACTTTTTTAACGATTTGTACACCTTTATTCTCTTTTCCGAAAATCGAGAGTTGGCGATTGATATAATCATTCACACCTGAATTTACCGCAGAAGTTAGTGTAATTGTAAAAGCACCAATAAAAATTGCAATAACAGTCAAAAATGTGCGACCTTTATTTCGCCATAAATTTGAGGCTGAAGTT
>USNP01000016.1 GCA_900556165.1 uncultured bacterium | reverse complement strand
CTCTCTCTCTCTCTCTCTCTCTCTCTCTCTCTCTCTCTCTCTCTCTCTCTCTCTCGACGGAAACGACTAAGTCCTTTCCGTCGTCACCCTTTCGAAAGGCAACTATCTCAAACTGATCTGGATTATACTTATCCAAGAAAGAAATTGGCACACCCATCACGCCAGTGTAATCACTCGGAATTGCATCCGTAAATGAAACCTCAATCGCATCATAGTTGTCATACTTTTTATAGCACACATCACTACCGATCACTTTCTTGTTGAACTTCCTATTTTCCGCCATCGTCATCAACTGCAGCTCCTGATGACGCTTACCATGATCAAGATTAGCAAACCAGACTACATTACGGAACTTAACTAATCCAGTTTTTTTATCATAAACACCGCTAGCAAATCCCCTCTCTTCCGACTTAGCTATCTTAAAATAAGCATTACCCCCTGAAAATCCATTTCCAAGCCACATCTTATTCATCATAATCTTTGGGAAAATTTCCTTGTAAGTAATAGCGTTCATATTACCAATAATCAAAAACTTCTTATCGTATTCAAATAATTGTGCCACGTATTCACGAAACAGCGAGAACGGTGGATTAGTCACCACAATATCCGCCTGTTTCAATAGCTCAACACATTCTTTTGAGCGAAAATCGCCTGGCGGAAAATCGTCGTCACCTTTCAGCGGTTTGCCGCCACCGTTAGCCTGAATAATTTTTTTAATATCCTCTAGATCATATATTCCGTCACCATTTTCGTCAGATATCTCAGTAATTTCGATTACTCGACCTTTTATCTTGCCATCTTCAGTTGTTTTGTTGGCTTGCAAGGCAGATTTCTTAACTGATAAAATCTCTTTGTCTGGTATATCTGGCAAAAGTGAAATCTGTAGCTCGGTTCCTACCACTGGTGAGTTAAAGTAACTAGTAGCAACCAACTTTTTGATTCCATAAGTGTTGAATTTATTGGCAAAAAATTTAAAAAAATTACTCTCGTATGGGTCATCACAGTTAAGATACACAACCTTTCCACGGAACACATCTGGGTTATAATCAATATACGCCTGAACCTCCTTTTGTATATCTTCATATTGAGTGTAAAATTCGTCATTACGAGCTTTTTTTGCTGACGTTAAATTATTGTTTGCCACTTATCACACCTTTCCTAAATTAAAAATCACCTCTTTTAGATTCGAGAACCAAGCAATCTCGGCGATACCATCTCGATTCCAAAAGAAGTGATTCTTTTAGCTCTTAATTTTAGCTTTCACGGAGCCTTCCCGCCCAGTTCTAATCAGTTTTCGAAACCTTTCTTCTGAGAGCTTCGCGGTTGATAGCCGCTCATTTATCAAAATAAAACGCTTTTACAACCTCAATTTTAGCAAATTTTCGATAAAAAATCAAGGAAAAATTTGAAATATTACTTAAAGAACTGAATTCCAATTCTCTACACAGAATTTATCAAGACTTTTACCGCAAATAATAACTGACTTCATCAATCATTGGTAAAGGTCGCCCACGCCATTGATTTAATACTTTTCCCTCATCTGTCAAAGCTAAAATTGTTGGATATTCAACAATATCATACGCTCGAATAAAAAACTCATTCCTTGGTGAATCTGGATTAATCTCTTCAATGGTTTGCCCTGTTCTTTTTTCAAAATCACGCAAAAAATCAAAAACTTCGCGAGCATGATCACTCTCTTCCCTATAAACAATTGTGATTTTCATTTTCACCTCTAATCTTATCTAAAATCTCTTCAAAATCTTCAACCGTTTGGAAACCGTTAAAAACACTCGCAAAACGAATATACGCAACTTTATTCATTTCGAAAAGCACAGAAAGTACTGCTTCACCAATCTGATGCGAAGAGACTTTGCTTGATTTTTGAAGAAGCTCATTTTCAACACGATTAATAATTTCTTCAACTTGAAGGTCAGAAATAAACTTACCAATTGAGCGAATAATTGAACTCTTAAGTTTTTCACGGCTAAAATCCTCGCGACCACCATGTGATTTCATCACAACGATTCGCGACTTTTCAATCCGCTCATAAGTAGTAAAACGAGTGCCATCTGGAGCAACTCGGCGACGGCGAACAGATTGGCCGTCAACCGACATTCGACTTTCAAGAACCTTAGTTTCGTCGAGTTTAAACTCCATTAATCTTCCCTTTTATTGCGTTTCCGACGGCGCAAAAATGCAGGAATATCACTTTCATCTTTTTCTTCGTCCTGAGTCCAGATATTTTTTGTTTCAATATCGCTTGCGAAATCTTCAGCCGAAGTTTTTTCTTCGTTTTTTAATTCCATGTCAATTGCATTTGAAATTTTCTTATCAATTTCTTGAATTTCGGTATGTTCATCTTCAAGATTGAAAGTTTTTGAAACGGCAGATTCAAGTGAATTTACTACCGGTTCACTATAATCACGATCAAAACCTGTCGCAACAACCGTAATAATCAATTCGTCTTCTAGTTCTGGATTTAAAGTTGCACCAAAAATAATATTAGCATCAGGAGCGACTGCACCAGTAATAATTTCGGCAGCTTCTTGAATTTCACTCATACTCATATCATATCCACCTGCAACATTAAACAGTACACCACGCGCTCCATCAATTGAAACTTCAATCATTGGACTTTCAATTGCTTGTTCGGCAGCCTTTTGTGCACGATTATCACCACTCGCGCGACCAATCCCCATTAAAGCTGAACCGGCGTTGCTCATAATCGACTTAACATCCGCAAAGTCAAGGTTAATCAAACCATGTTCAGTAATAAGTTCTGAAATTCCCTGAACACCCTGTCGAAGAACATCATCAGCAATTTTGAAAGTTTCAAGAAGTGGAAGATTTCGATCAACAGTTTGAAGAAGTCGATCGTTAGGAATTGTAATCAGCGTATCAACCGCAGCGGCGAGTTTTTCGATCGCCCAGTCGGCGTTAGTTTTGCGTTTTGCACCTTCGAAAGCGAATGGGCGAGTTGCAACACCAATCACTAAAATGCCCATTTCGCGGGCAATTTCAGCCACAACATGACCAGCGCCAGAACCAGTTCCACCACCAGCACCAATCGCAATAAACACCATATCTGCACCATCAAGAGCCTCACGAATTTCTTCGCGAGATTCAAGCGCAGCACTCTCACCAACAATTGGGTCCGCACCAGCACCCAGACCATTTGTTGTCTCTCGGCCAAGGTGAATTTTCTTATCAGCTTTCGATTTATACAAAGCTTGCGCATCTGTATTCATCGCAATAAATTCAATATTGTTAAGCCCAACATCTTTCATTCGATTTACGGCGCTACCCCCAGCTCCGCCAATACCTACAACTTTAATTTTAGCAAAAGTTTGAACTTCATTTGGTATAATTTCTGGCATTTTTTCTCCTTAATTCACTACCATTATATCACTTTATTGTTTTTTCTTAAAGAATTTCGCAAAAAATCCGACTTGTTTAGGATAATCTTCACTATAATTACTATTTTCTGAAGCAATATCTCTCATTTCAATCAATAATCCAACCGCCGCAGAATATTTAAGTTTTTTCACTTTATCCGAAACTGTTCTCTCAATTCCATTTTTTGAAATCTGTGTAGCTAACTGTAAATAATTCTTTACAAAATTATCAATACCTTTAAGTTCTGCTCCACCACCGGTCAAAACTACACCACTTGGTAATTGATTTTCAAAACCAGATTCTTTAAGAACTTTTTTAACTTCGTCAAAAATTTCTTCAAGTCTAGCCTCGACAATTTCGTCAATTTCCTGAGTATTGAAGCTATAATGTTCGCGACCATGCTTAACCACAATATCATGATCTTCTTCTCTTTCAAAAGCATGACCATGCTTAATTTTAATCTCTTCAGCAACCTCTGGTGAAACCTTCAAGCAAATTGCAAGATCATTTGTGATGTTTATTCCACCAAGCGGAATCACCTTAACGAACTGCAAATTTTCATCTTCATAAATCGCAACACCAGTAGTTGAAGCTCCAAGGTCCACCACAACTACACCGTTTTCTTTTTGCTTTTCAGTTAAAACTGCGCATGACGAAGCTACCACACTTGGGTAATAAATTTTCGAATTAAAATCGCCAACCCTTTCAAAAACTCCTTCAATATTTTCAATCTGAGAAATTGGTGCAGAAAGAATATTTCCGCAAACTTCGAGCCGATTTCCTTCCATTCGATAAGGGTCAGGAACCCTCTCTTGATTATCTACGTTGTAGTAATACGGCACAAACCGCAAAATCTCGCGACCTTCGGGTACTTTACCAACTATTGCAACTTCTTTAACGCGCTCAATATCGTTATCATCGATAAGGCCGTCAGGCGAACTTACGGCTACCATTCCATCGGTTTTTGTGCTTAAAATATTCGCACCGTTCACGCTAATCGCGATATTATCACAAGTTTGACCGCTCATTTTTTCGGCCTCAACAAGCGCTTTATCTATCGCACGATAAGTGTTTTCGGAATGACTTACAATACCTTTTTTCATTCCAGAATTTTCAACCGAAGCAACACCAACAATACTTGGTTCGCCTTCCTTATCAAACTTCGCAACAACAGCTCTAACCTCAGTTGTTCCAATATCTATTCCTGCCACATATCGAGAATTCTCATTCATAATTCTATTATACCGTTAATGCTAATTTTTATCAAGTGCGAAAATTAAAAAAGTAACATAAAAAACACCCTCGCAGTGATAAGTGTTTTTTCTTAATATTGTATTTAAAATAATTTCTGGTGCTGGGAGAAAGATTCGAACTTTCGAAGGCATCTGCCGACAGATTTACAGTCTGTTGTGTTTGACCGCTTCACTATCCCAGCGTTTATTCTGTATTAAAAAATACTTGGAGCCACCTTTCGGATTCGAACCGAAGGCCTGCTGTTTACAAAACAGCTGCTCTAACCAGCTGAGCTAAGGTGGCACAACCAAGTACATTATCAATTATACACGAGCCTTTTAAAAATTGCAAGCACTTTTTTGATTTATTTTTCTAAAATTTCTATTGTCGAATCTACAATTTGAAATTCTGGCAAAAAATTCGAAATCTCTTTACGGATTTTTACACTTTTCGAAAAATCATTCACAAAAATTCGCGCCGTAAGAATATGATCAACATCATCAATACTCCAAAAATGAATATTCTCAATTTTCAAAACACCATCAATCGCCAAAATCTGCTTTTTAATCTTATTTAAATTTTTTACGCTTGGTGCTCGTTGAATAAGAATTTTTAAAGCACCCCAAGAATTCGAAATTGCGCCCCATATGATAAACAGCAAAATACACAGACTTGTCACACGATCAAGCATGTGAAGCCCTGAAAACGAAATTAAAATTGAGCTTAAAAAAGTCAAAATCCAGCCGAGCAAATCTTCAATCAAATGAATCGAAATCGTTCGATCAAGTAAGTTTTTCGAACCATGAAGCCGAGCTGCCGCAAATAAATTTACAAAAATTCCGACAATCGAAACAATCATTAATCCAGGAATATTCACCCTCGGATGCGTGTGTGGAAAAGTAAATTCATAATAAACTGCAATTGACATCGAGTAGGAAATCCACAAAATTACAACCGTATTCAAAAGAGCACCAAGCACCGAAAGTCGTTTGTAACCATAACTCATCACCGAAGTTGGTTTTTTATTACTAAGTTTACTCAAAATTAACGAAACTGTCAGCAAAAAAGCGTCACTCAAATCATGAACTGCGTCTGCCGAAATTGCCGCTGATCCAAAAAGTGCGCCAAAGAAAAATTCAGCAATCGAAAAACCCAAATTCAAACAAATCGCAAGCGGTAAATTACTTGCGTACTCGTGAGAATGCGCCTGCACAAAATGCAGATGTTCGTGATTTTTACACGATTTTTTCTTTTTTCCGCCCATTCGAAAAATTATTCTAATGTAAGAATTTCAACTCCATCCTTTGTAACCAAAACTGTGTGTTCGAAATGTGCCGAGAGCGAACCATCTTTCATTAAAACATCCCATTCGCTATCTGTTCCATTAAAAATCACATCGCCTTTACCAAGAGAAGTCATTGGCTCAATACAAAAAGTATCACCTTCCTGAAAAGTCACGCCACTTCCAGCCTTGCCATAATTTGGAACTTCTGGATCCATATGCATTTTCAAACCAACACCATGCCCAACCAAATCTCGAACATTACCGAGTTTTGATTTTTTAAGTGATTTTTCAACCGCTGCGCCAATATCACCGGTTTTCACACCAGGCTTCACAACTGAAATTCCCGCCGCAAGCGCTTTTTTTGTATCATTCAAAAGATGCTTCACTGCACCTTTTGGTTCTTCGCCAATAACTGTCGTCACGGCGGAATCAGTCATCATTCCTTTAAATTCAATAACCATATCAAATTTTACAACATCACCTTTTTCAAAAGGAATATTATTTGGCGCACCATGAACAACGCAATCATTCACCGAAATACAAACTACGCCCGGAAAATTCACCTCTGGCGTGAGATAAGCAGATTTCGCTCCATATTCTTTAATTTTCTTGCGTGCAAAAGTATCAACTTCAAGACCAGTCATTCCGACTTTCGAAAATTCCGTAAGCTCACGCAAAATTCGCGCGAGGATTTTTCCACCCTCACGCATTGCTTGAATTTGTGCCTCGGTTTTATTGCCAGTGATTAAATTTCGCACGATTCAATTTCCTCCATAATTCGATCGTGAACTTGCCCAACCGTGCCCGTTCCGTCGATATGAGCAATTCGCACGCCATTTTCGTTAAAATAATTCAAAACCGGATACATTTCTTGCCGATAAATTCGAAG
Source organism: uncultured bacterium (assembly GCA_900556165.1). Lineage (GTDB taxonomy): Bacteria > Patescibacteriota > Saccharimonadia > Saccharimonadales > Saccharimonadaceae > Nanogingivalis. The sequence goes on along the minus strand of USNP01000016.1, from coordinate 2,527 downwards.
GCGCTCGTCGATAACTTCTGGAGTATCATCAAGTCGACCGCGAATTTCAAGCCGGCGCATCAATTCGCTTCGGGGCACTTCCAAAACAATCACTAAATCAACGTCTCTACCATGATTTTGCTTGTTTTCGATCAACCATTTTGCCTGTGCGAGCTGGCGTGGATAACCATCAAGAATCACCTGCTTAACATTTTTTCCATTTGCACGATCAAGAGCCTCGCCCATTACGCGATTAACAATCTCTGGATCAACCAGTTTTCCAGTGCTCATTTGTGCGAGAAGCTCAGGATCTTTGCTATCTCGCAAAAGTTGCCCCGCTCCAAGCCAACGCCAATCATTCCGCGCGGCCAACAAATTACCTTGAACGCTTTTACCAGCACCCGCTGGACCAAAAAATACAATCATTGATTTCCTTTTGTTTTTAAATTATATACTTTTATATTATAGCATAAAAATTTAAAAGTTAGAAATCTCGACAATAATTAGCTCCTCTTGAATATTTCCCTTCACCAAGACCTTCAAGATGGCCAAAAATAGCAACGCTTCCTTCTTTTTCTTCCGGAATCAAACCGCCCCATTTTTCATTATTTTTATCAGTACACTTAGCGCCAATCATTATAAAGGCTATGTCGTAATATCTTTCATCATCGCCATTTATCCATTCAGTCATAGGAGTAAAAGAATGCCTTCCATTAGGACCATCACCAACATAATCCTTCCAATGAAAATCACCTTTATGAGTTATCATATACCCATCAATAATGTTTGTTTCTTTTAAATATTGAGCTAAAACACCTTTTCCAATTGGGGAAATATTCCCGGTTCTCTCACCAACCTTTTCAAAAGTTGGAAATTCACCCTTATTATTTGCTTTATATGTTTGTATTGCTGAAGCAATTGTAGAATAATCTTGCTTTCGAGCGGTATTCCGCTGGCTCCGTTGTAAAGCTGGCAATCCAAGAAATACCATTAAAAATATTAACCCAGCAATTGCGAGCACTAAAACAACTTCAATAATTGTAAATCCTTCATAAAGATTATGCTTTTTCATATCTCGATTATAGCACCCCCCCCCCACAAAAGTCAAGGTTAAAAAATAACCACTTAATAGTGATTATTTTTAGTACATATTTTTACAAAAAAATCGAAAAAACCATAATCTAGCATATGCTCAGGGTGCCATTGAACTCCCATAATATTTTCGAACTCAATCGCTTCAATAATACCATCATCGCTCCTTGCCGTAACCTTAAAGTTTTCCGCCAAATCTTCAATAGCTTGACTATGTAATGAATTCACAAAAATACTATTTGCTTTAAAATACTCGTAAATTTTTGAATCTGGTGATATATTAACTTTATGTCGTTCTTTAATTGGAATCTGATGATTTTCTATTTTCTGGTTTAAAGTTCCGCCAAAGTAAACATTTAAAACCTGAATCCCTCTACAAATTCCCAAAATTGGCTTCTTAACGCTATGAAACTCTCTAATTAGTGTAAAATCAAGTTTATCAATTTCTTGATTTTTCTTATCGACTGGATTTAAATTATCTTTACCATATTTTTTTGCATCAATATGAATAGGGCTTCCAGTTATAATTAACCCATCACATAAATTAGCGATTTTTGAAGCTTGTTTTGAAGAATAAACCGGAAATAATAAGATTCCTAAATTTTCAAAAATCTTTTTCATATTTTCATCTATCCAATATTTTCCAGTCTTCTTCTCAGAAAGACCATATCGCATTGTGATTGCAATAATCACTTACGAAAGCTCCTCTTTTACAATTTTCGCCAAAACTGCACCATCAGCAGAATTACCAAATTTTGCTTTCATTTTGCCAATAATTGCGCCCATTTGCTTGATCGAAACTTCACCCATTGCTGAAATTTCAGCTTTTACGGCTACGCGAATTTCATCTTCGCTCGCCATTTCTGGCAAATATTTCGAAAGAATTTCAGCTTCTTTTAGTTCATTTTCAGCACGCTCTTCATCTAATAAACTTGCTGCTTCTTTACGCTTTTTTACTTCTCGCGCAACTAGCGTTTCGATTTCAGAATTATCCAAACCATCTTCACGCTTACCAAGTTTTACTTCTTCGTCTAAAATTGAAGCTTTTAAACCTCGCAAAACTGTAGTTTTGAAAGCATTTCGCGCAAGCATTGCGGTTTTTAAATCTGCGTTAATTTGTTCTTTTAACATTCTTCCTCCTTTAAAAATAAATCCAGCCTTTCGACTGGAATTTATATTTTTTAGCGAATACCAAGTCGCATTTTTTGTGCTTTTTCAGCACGGCGTTGATTTCGAACGATTGCTTTTTTGCGTCGTTCAACCTTGCTTAGAGGCTTCGAAAATCGCATCGATGCTTTAGCTTCGCTCAAAACTCCACTTTGTAGAACTTTTCGATTAAAGCGACGAATGATGTTTTCGTTAGCTTCTTTCTGGTCTTTCCTTGTTACACTAATACTCATACTGATTACTATTCTACCAAAGTTTTTTAAAAAAAGCAAGAAGAAAATAAAATTGC
>USNP01000015.1 GCA_900556165.1 uncultured bacterium | reverse complement strand
TAAAATCGTCGGTTTCATTTCCCACCTTTAAAAATTATTATGCTTTTGTTTAAATTATATCAAATTTTCAAAAATAAAGCAAACTTAAAGATTAAACAAATCGTTCAAACTTTCTGCAACAGTCGGATGTGTAAAGACTTGATCTCGCAAAACCATATAGTCAAGATTTGCATCAATTGCAGTTTTTACAATATTTATCACTTCTGGCGAATTATAGCAAAACAAAGCTGCACCCAAAATTTTATTCGTTTTCGAATCCACAACTGCACGCAAAAGTCCCACAGTTTTAAATTCAAGCTGTAATTTTGGAACTGCTGCTGCCGGAATTTCTTTCACTTTAATTTCATACCCAGCTGCCAAAGCTTCCTTTTCAGTTAAACCAACTTTTGAAAATGGAGTTTGAAGGAATACCGAATTTGGCAAGGTTGCGCGCTTTTTTAGCGAATATTTTCCATCTCCATAAAACTGCGATCGCAAAATTCTAAAATCGTCCAGAGAAGCATAAGTAAATTGCTCTTTTCCACGCACATCACCCACCGCCCAAACTTTTGAATTCGAAGTTTGAAGATTTTCATCCGTCCAAATTCCGCCATTTTCAAGTGTTTTAATTCCGGCATTTTCAAGATTTAATTTTGCAGTCACTGGTTTTCGTCCGGTTGAAATTAAAACTTTGTCAAATTCAAAATTTTCGCCATTATTTTTCACGAAAATTCCCTTTTCAGAATTTTCGAAAGCTTCAATATTTGCATTAAACTCAAAATCAACACCTTGCGAGACCAAAAAATCAAAAATCGCTTTTCGCATCGAATCATCTTCGTTCGCTAAAATTTGCTCTCCTCTTTCGAAAATTGTCACTTTTGTGCCAAATTTTGCCAAAGTTGAAGCAAATTCCAAGCCGATAAATCCACCGCCAATAATTGCCAAATTTTTAATCTTTTCTTGATTACCGAGGAGTTCTGTGCTTGTGAAAATTTTTGAGTTTTTCAAACCTTCATCAATTCCAGGGATTTGCGGAATAAAACTCTCTGCGCCAGTATTCACAATTATTTTATCAGCCGCAAGTTCTAACTTTTCACCATTCGATTCAACCAAAACCGTATTTTCATCCAAAAAAGAGCCAAAACCATCAAAAACCGTAATCATATCATTATCAGCTAGCATATGATAATTTTTAGAATTAAGTCGTTGAACCACATCTTTTTTGCGTTCGATCGCCTCTTCAAAATTTAGATTTTCGCTTGCCGCAACTGCCAAAACTTTTGTTGGAATACACGCAATATTTATACAAGTTCCACCATACATTTTTGGCGATTTCTCAATTATTGCAACTTTTTCACCCTTATTCGCCGCAAAAACCGCCAAAGTTTTTCCAGCTTTTCCAAAACCAATTATAATTTTATCAAATTTCATTTTTCCTCTTTTCTAATTACATTTTAGCACATCCGGCTTAAATTATCCTTAAATTTTCTAAAAAGTTAAAAATAAAAAAGGTCCAAATTTTGTTGAACCCTTATAAATCAAATTTGGCTCCGGCAGCTGGGCTCGAACCAGCGACCTATTGGTTAACAGCCAACCGCTCTACCACTGAGCTATGCCGGAATAATAATCTTATTATACACGAGTTTTTTAATAATTTCAAGACTTTTTTCTATTTTTTCAGAAAAATCGGCCCACTTTTTTAATGAGCCGATTTTTATTATCTCTATTCAGTTCGAAGAGCCTCAATTGGGTTCATCTTTGCTGCTTTTCGCGCTGGCAAGAATCCAGAAACCACCGAAAGTAGCATCAAACCAACTACCAATAGAATCCAAGCGAATAAATCTGGTTGAAGTAGATTCGTGTCCACGCCAGAAGTTTTTTGTAGTTTTAAGACACTACTGATTACAGGGTTTAAGAAAGTAATTCCATACGCTACAACAAGTCCAATAATTCCACCAAATAAACCAATCAGTGCTGCTTCGTATCTAAAAAGTTTCGAAACATCACTCTTTCGCATTCCGAGCGATTTCATCAAACCAATTTGTGAAGTTCGCTCTAAAACTGAAATATATTGCGTGTTAATAATTCCAAATGCCGAAGCAAGAAGTGTTAAGAATCCAAACCCTGCAAGACCAGCTGCCATAACATTTATCGCTGTTTGAACAGCTACTTTATCATCCGCAAAAGTCATCACCGAGAAATATTCACCACCATTCAATGCTGTAATTTCCTTTTTAATTTCATCAACTTTTCGTGTACCATCGGTTGTTACACTCGCACTATAAAATCGCATTTCGCCAGAATTTTGTTTTTTTGCAATTTCCAAACCATCACTATTATTCATCCAGAAATTTCCGTGATAATTAAAGTTAGTATCCGTTTTTCCAGCATCGACCGCCTGAATTTCAAATGTTCTTTCGAAAATTTTACCCTCAGAATCTTTAATCTCAAAAATAACTTTTTTACCTACAATATCTGCAGGCTTCTTTCCTCCAAGTACTTCAACGTATGATTTCGGAACTACAACATTACCAGTATCAATCTGATTGTTTTTATTCAGTTTTCCGGCCGAAAGCTCCATTTCTTGCTCATCATTTTTTGTTGCAACACTTCCATCATATTTTACTCCATTTTCAACACGAATAGTATCAATATTTAAAGGAACTGTTGGAGAAACATTTCGAACACCTTTAATTTTTGTGATTTTTTGTAAATCTTCGTTTTTTATTGAATGCTTTTCCATATCAGATTTAGCCAAATTTTTTCGTGAATCTTCAATCGTAGTTTCAACCTTATTTGGTGCATACGGATCTCGCCGATTTTTAACTAAACGAACCACCGTTAAAGCATTTTGGTCGCCAATTTTGTTCGCTAAACTGTCAACATAAGCATTTCCACCTTTTGCTGCTGCAATTGCAAGTGCCACTGTTGTTGCACCAACCGCAATCGCCAAACTCGTCAAAATTGTTCTCCCTTTTGCTAAACGAATATTTTTACCAGCTCGCTTAATAATATCAACTCTACGCATTTTTTACTCCTTTAATATCTTCAATTTCGCCATCTTTGATTCGAATTTGAACATCACATTTCGCCGCCAATTCTTCATCGTGTGTAATAATAAACAGCGTTGCACCAGATTCTTTATTATATTCGAAAAGCAATTTCTCGATTTTTTCGCTGGTCGCCGAATCCAAATTTCCCGTTGGCTCATCCGCAAAAATTATCTCTGGCGAATTCACAATTGCTCGCGCAATCGCAAGCCGCTGCTTTTGTCCGCCCGAAAGGTCGCGAGCTGGCGTTTTGATTTTATCTTTCAAACCAACTGCTTTCAACGCACTTTCCACAATTTCTTTCCTTCGAAAAATTGGTTCTTCAGCAATTTCAAGCGGCAAGCTCACGTTTTCGAAACAAGTTTCATTTCCTTGCACGAAAAAGCTCTGAAATATAAATCCCATTTTTTTCGAACGAAATTTGTCAATTTTCTTTTGATTCATCGAGAGAATATTCACGCCATCCATTAAAACCTCGCCTTTTTCTGGTGCGTCCAAGCCGCTCATTGCGTGAATCAGTGTCGATTTTCCACTTCCCGACTTTCCAATAATCGCCACACTTGAACCATTTTCAATCTTAAAACTCACATTTTTCAACGCCTGAAAAAGATTTTTCTTTTTGCCGTAAGTTTTTGAAATATTTCGAACTTCAATCATATTCCTCCTTTTAATTAAAATTCATTCTCATCTGGATTTTCAAGATACAAACATTGACCTTTTGTATTCTCGTTAAAATCATAATCATTCACTTTTACTTTTTTTGCCCGAGCCTCTAAATGTGTAACTCTTGAGCCACCAAAACTACAATTGTTAGTTTTAACATTTGCGTTTTCAACACTTTTTAGCTCAACGCTTCCGCCATTTGAATTTAGTGTCAAATTTGAAACCGCAATTCCTTTGCCCGAAAATGTGCCATATTCGCCTTTAGAAATCTCTAAATTCTCAATTTTGGCCAAATTTTCAAAATGTACCGAACCGCCACCCATTTTCACTTTCATATTTTCAGAATCTTTTGCAAAATAATTCACATTTAAGCTTGAAGTTACATTAATTTCGTTCAATTCTGGGCCATAAATATGAATTTCTTCGTGGCCAAATCCACCAAAATATAAATTTTGCGGAATATTATTCAAGTTTAATTTCAAAATTTCGCCATCGAAATCAGTTTTCAAATTGTGTTTTCGAAAATTCATATGCGTAAATTCAATTTTTGGCTCATCTGAAATGTGATAAAAAACCGCCACCGAAGAATCAACTTTCAACTTTTTAACACTTTTCATTTTTTCAGAATCAATTTTAATTTGCTCAGAAACTAAACTTTTCGAAATTTTTTCATTAGTTTTATCGCGCAAGATTGAAGCAAAAGATACCATACCTAAAATTCCACCTAAAGCAATCGCCACCGAAGCAATAATTGCAGCAATATCAATTTTTGAAGCTTTCAACTTAAACAACATTTTTGCAATAAAAGCCGTAAAAATCAAGTAAGAAATTCCCATGAAATTTGCTGAAATCATCACGCCAATTGCAATATTTTTTACGTTGGCAAAATCAGCAACTTCATTGATTTGTATCAAAGCCCAGTTACCAAAAAACATCGCCAAAATTCCACCAAGAAATGCAAAAATTGCGAAAGTTCCAAAAATTATGCCAAAAATTCGTGCGATTTTTAAGTTTCGAGCCGCATTTTTTTCGAAATCATATTCTTCATTTACTTCTCGAATTGTACTCGCCGTGATAACTTCACCACGAAGTCGCAAAATATCGTTCGCATTTTTTGCTGCTGGAATGATAAAAATCGACAATATATAAACTGGAACAACCACACCAAAACTTGCAAAAAACGCTAAAATCAAAGCCAATCGAACCCAAACCGTGTCAATATTCAAATATTGAGCCAAACCAGCTGCCACGCCAGAAATCATTCCATTCTGTTCATCTCGAAATAGCTTTTTCGAAATCTTTGGTACGCGAATCTCTTCATTTTCACTATCAAAATTCAAATCTTGAAATACTTCTGGCGAACCAATTTGAGTTTCAATTTTCGAAATTTCTTTTTCGGTAATTACACCATTTTCTTTAACGCCAAGTTCCGCCAAAATTTCAGTAATTCGAATTTCTACATCTTCGAAAATACCTTCATCGCCTGAATAAATTTTCAAATCTTTCAAATATTTTTCAAGCCGTTTTTTAGCAGAAATTTCAATTTCATAAGGAATTTTTGCCAAATGGATTCTTGTAATTTCTTTCATATTCCTCCTTAAAGTTTACCGATTGTTTTATTTAATTTACTAATTTCTTCGCTAACTTTTTCGCAAACGCCCGTGCCAAATTCCGTTATCGAATAATATTTTCGCGGTGGACCCTGCTCACTCTCTTGCCATTCATGGCTTAATAGTCCATCCTTTTGTAGCCTTGAAAGCAGCGGATAAATCGTGCCTTCAACCACAACCATTTTAGCTTCACGGAGTTCTCGAATGATATCACTGGTATAAACTGGCTTTTTTGCACAAACTTTTAGCACACAAAACGCCATAAAACCTTTTCGCATTTGGGTTGAAATCTGTGAAGCATATTTTTCAATACTTTCTTGTTCCTTCATACTTCTATGTTATACAAGGTAGCTTAAAAAGTCAAGTACTTTTTTAAAAAAAGTTGAATTTTATAAAAAAATCGAGCCATTAGACTCAATTTCTTAACCTATAGGATGCTCTTTAAATATTTTCCCGTCCAGCTTTTTTCAACTTTTGAAACTTGCTCAGGTGTTCCGGTCGCCACAACAGTCCCCCCACCAGCACCACCTTCGGGCCCCATATCAATTAACCAATCGGCACTTTTAACCATATCTAAATTGTGCTCAATAATCACCATTGAATTACCAGCATCAACTAAACGATTCAAAATTGAAAGCAATCTTTTTACATCCGCATTATGAAGACCAGTCGTTGGCTCATCTAAAATATACATTGTCTTCCCGGTCGAAGCACGCGCGAGCTCAGTTGCAAGCTTAATTCGTTGTGCCTCACCGCCCGAGAATGTTGTTGCGGGCTGACCAAGTTTAATATAACCCAAACCAACTTCTTGAATCGTTTTTAATTTTCGATAAATCGCAGGGATATTTTCGAAAAAATCTGTTGCTTCATCAATCGTCATCTCTAAAACATCCGAAATCGTCTTCCCCTTATAAAGAATTTCTAACGCTTCCCGATTATATCGCTTGCCATGACAGACATCACATTCCACATAAACGTCCGGTAAAAAGTGCATTTCAATTTTAATAACACCATCGCCCTGACAATTTTCGCAGCGACCACCTTTAACGTTAAAGCTAAATCGACCAGCTTTATATCCACGGATATTTGCTTCAGGCGTGCCAGCAAAAAGTTCACGAATTTGAGTAAAAACACCTGTGTAAGTTGCTGGGTTCGAACGCGGTGTGCGACCAATTGCACTCTGATCAATCACAATTGCTTTATCGAGTTTTTCCAAACCTAAAATTTCATCATGCACACCAGGAACTTCTTGTGCACGATGCTTCCGCGCTAACAATTCTTTACTTAAAATTTCGTTAACTAAGGTTGACTTTCCACTTCCCGAAACGCCAGAAACTACCGTCATTACGCCCAACGGAATTTCAACATCGATATTTTTCAAATTATTTTCGCGCGCATTTTTGATTATTAGCTTTTCATTCTTTTGAATTTTACGTCGATTTTTTGGTGTTTGAATTTTATCTTCACCACTTAGAAACTTTCCTGTTAATGATTTTGGATTTTTTGAAACCTCCTCAGGCGTACCAGAAGCCACAATCATTCCACCATTTACACCAGCACCAGGACCAACATCAACTAACCAATCCGCCGCCCGAATAGTATCTTCATCATGCTCCACCACCAAAACAGTATTGTTTAAATCACGCAGGTTTTTTAGCGTTGCAATCAGCTTGTCATTATCTCGTTGATGAAGCCCAATCGAAGGCTCATCGAGAACATAAAGTACGCCTTGAAGGCCAGAACCAATTTGAGTTGCTAAACGAATTCGCTGCGCCTCGCCACCGCTCAAAGTGTTTGCCGCGCGCGAAAGCTCCAAATAATTCAAGCCAACATTATTCATAAAGCCCAATCTTGAAGAAATTTCTTTTAGAATTTGAGTTGAAATAAACTTTTGCTGCTCATTTAATTCTAAGTTCTCAAAGAGCTCAACTGCCTCATCAATTGCAAGATCACAAATTTCAACAATATTCAAACCGGCCACCGTCACAGCAAGAACGACTGGCTTTAAACGTTTTCCACCGCAAGTTTGACATTTTCGAACACGCATAAATCTTTCGATATCTTTGCGTTGAAATTCACTATCTGTATCTCGATGGCGACGCTCCAAATTCGGAATTACGCCTTCAAAATTCATATTATAGACACGGCCGTTCATTTCGATCGGGTATTTTTCATCTGTTTTTGTGCCGTATAAAATAATTTCAATCGCTTCTTTCGAAAGTTTTTTAGTTGGAACTTTTGTTGAAAATCCATGGCGTTTTGCAACTTCCTCAAGCAATTTAATTCGATAGCCCTTTTCCATTACACGATTATACGGACGAATTGCGCCTTCGGAAATCGTCAAATTTGGCGAAAGCACTAATTCTGGGTCAATTTCCATTCGCGTTCCAAGCCCAGAACAAGTTTCACAAGCTCCTTGTGGTGCATTAAATGAAAACAATCGCGGTTCGAGTTCAGGAATATGCTCATCTGGGTGAAGTTCACAAGCGTAACGTTGCGAGAAAATTTTAACTTCGCCCGTTTCATCATCTAAAATCTCGAGAATTCCATTCGTCATATCTAGAGCCTGCTCAACACTTTGAGCTAAACGTGTTCGCATTTCTTTCGAAAGAACTAAACGATCAACTACAATTTCAATATTGTGCTTAATATTTTTTTCAAGCTCAGGGAATTCATCTAAAGCATAAATTACACCGTCAACACGAGCACGAGCAAAACCTTTTTTCGAAAATTCAACAGGAACATGCGCAAATTCACCTTTTTTAGCTTTCGCAATTGGCGCAAGCAAAATTAATCGAGAACCTTCTTTGAGGTTCATAATTCCATCAACGATGCTTTGCGGTGTACGCCGAACCACATCTCGACCACAAATTGGACAATGCGGAGTACCAATTCGCGCAAAAAGAAGACGTAAATAATCATATATTTCAGTTACGGTTGCTACGGTTGAACGCGGATTTCGGCTAGTAGATTTTTGATCAATTGAAATCGCAGGGCTAAGTCCAGTAATTTGATCTACATCTGGCTTATCCATTGTGCCCAAAAATTGTCGTGCATATGAATTAAGACTCTCCATGTAGCGACGCTGACCTTCCGCATAAATCGTATCGAACGCCAAACTAGACTTTCCACTACCAGAAAGCCCTGTTATTACCACTAATTTATCGCGCGGAATCTTTAAGTCTACATTTTTTAAATTATGTTCGCGCGCGCCCTTAATTTCCAAAAAATCCGCCATAATTCTCCTTTGTTATTCGAACTATTATACCATATTTTAGTGATTTTTTCCAGTTTAACAATTTAAATTTTAGTTTTTTGGTGGCGTTGCTTTTACGAAATTAATCTTCAAACCTTCTGCGGTAAAGCGTTTTTCGTAAGTTGTCATCACTTTATAATTTTCGTTCAAATTACTTTCGTGTAAATCAAAGCTTAGCCGTTCAATCTTCCAGCCTTCAGCCACAAGTTGTTCCAAACTCCAATCAAAAAGATTTTTCGCATCAGTTTTAAAATAAAGCGCGCCATCTTCAGCTAAGATTTTTGCATAAATTCGCAAAAAAGTTGGGTGAGTTAATCGTCGCCCAGCATTGCGATCGCGTGGATAAGGGTCTGGGAAGGTTACCCAAAGATACTTAACCGACTTCTCACCAAAAGCTTCAAGTAACTGATCTGCTCGCGCGCGCAAAAAACGAATATTTTTCACACTATCTTGCTCAGCCTGAATAGCACCTTTCACTAGCCTATCAGCTTTAACATCAACCGCGACAAAGTTTTTTGTTGGATTTTTTGCCGCTAATGCCTCACTAAAAAGCCCCGTTCCAGCACCAATTTCAAGATTATTTACTTCAGCGTTTTCTTTTGGCCATTCATCAAATTCGAAACAAATCGCCGAATTATTAAACATCGCAAATTTATAAAGCTTGCGTTTTCGTGTAATAATAAAATCTTTTGGGTTTAAAAAAGCCATCTTTCTCCTTTACTGGTCTGTTATTTTTAAAGATTCATCGCTCAAAACATTTTCACCAAACTCATCTGAATGGATTTTTCTATCGGCGTTCAAATAAAATCTTTCAAAATCCGACATATCTTTAGATGAAAGCCCACCTTGCGGCGAAAAATCTTCATTTTTTTCATTTTTCTTCTGTTTTTCATCCTCCTCTTTGGCTTTTTTTTGAGCCTCACGCGCCTCTTGTAAAACCGGTCGACTCAAATCAAGCTGAATCGTTCCATCCGCAGTATAAAGCACCAAACTTACAACAACCAAAAAGGTTGCAATTCCAAGACTTCCAGCAATAAAAATAATTAAATTTTTTGAATC
>USNP01000014.1 GCA_900556165.1 uncultured bacterium | reverse complement strand
TAACATAAAAAAATAAAAAAGTCAATAGAAACCCCCGCCATTTTGGCGAGGCGTGTTGACCGCGAATTTAATTGGTTTTTCCGTTGTGATAAAGTTTGTGATTTTCTGGCAAAAATTTGCGAATATCACCACGGAGCCAAACGCGTGCGAATTTAGTTTCTCCTTTTTTGAAGAGTAAAATTCGACGAACAGCTTTGAAAAGGGGACTCATTCGTAGATTATTGTTGATATCGTAAAGATATTCTTCTTCAAAGATATCACTAACAGGAATTTCAATAATGTAACTTTTTCCTGTAAAACAATGATTAATCGCATTCTTTACTTCTTGGAAGCTTAGTTCAGCAAAGGCTTTTCGAATTTCTATCGAAAGTTCATCGTGAAAGGCTTGTGCAGAAATTTTACGAGAATCTTGAATAAGTTCGGCATTTGTTAAGACTGTTGTAGTCATAGGCGGTTCCTCCTTTAAAAGTGCGTCCCTAACGGGAGAGTGTTTTACATTATAGATTATATCACTTTTGAAGAGAAAAGTCAAGAAAAAGCCCCAAATTTAAATTGGAGCTTGAGAACTAAAAATCCAGTAGTCCGTTTATTTGAACATACAGATTATATCCCTTTTTTCGGGATTCACTATCAATGTGCGGTCGCCTGAAACCAGTAATATTTTTAAATACTTCCTTCTGTCTCTTTATATATCTATATAAGGATGACGGATGAATATTATCTGGTAAAACAATTGGAATTTCGATCATTTTGTCAATGCGAATTTTCTCGCAAAGATCGTCGTATTCATCTTTTGAAAGTTTTCGAAGGTATTTCTTAACTTCTTCCGATATTGTTTCATAATAAAGATTAACTTTACCGTTTCGACTTGGCTTATCAGCTTCCAAAATCAATCTTGGCTCTATTAAGAAGATGATTTGTTCTACACCGTCTTTTTCTGCTTCATATTCTTCAAAAATATGAAACTTACTATTAACAGCTCTTCGAACCTCAATAAATGTATCATTTCCATAGCCCATTTCGATCGCTTCTTTTTTTGGAATACTAATTTTTGTGGAATACTTCCTCCAATGATCATAGTAATTAAATGGAATTGCTTGCCGTTCGGCCGATTGGCCGAGTTCTTCTATGATATACCTAATAATCTTATATAAGATTACGGTATAATCTTCTTGCAACTTTTTCAGTTTAGCTTCGCTTTCTAAAGGCCCAACGAGCTTATTTTTTTCCATAAAAAACTTCCTCCTGGATTTTTTGCGTAGTTTTTAAAGGTCTATACTTACATATTATATAATTTTATATTAATAAAGTCAAGATAAAAAGGGGTTAAATTTTTTTTGAAACTGTAGTATAATTGTTCTATGTTAGATATTAGATTTATTCGTGAAAATGCTGAGCGCGTTCAGCAAGACGCTTTGAATAAAGGTTATAAAAACGCCGATATTGAGGCTGTTATTGCGCTTGATGATGAAAGAAAAACTCTTACAACTAAAATTGATGAGCTTCGAACTCGCCGAAACCAGATTGCGGCTTCAATGAAAAATGCTGGCGGAAAGCCAAGTGCTGAACAAATCGCAGAAGGTAAAAAAATCAAAGAAGAACTTGCAGTTTTCGAAAAAGATTATCGTGAGCTTGACGAAAAACTTACCGCAGCTTTGAAAGGTATCCCAAATATTCTTCAACCAGATGTGCCAATTGGTGAAGAAGGTGAAGACGACTTAGTGAAAACTTGGGGCGAAGAACTTTTCGAAAGTCGTAAAAATGCCGATGATCATTTGGATTTTGCTAATAGAAAAGGTTGGGTTGATTTTGAGCGTGGTTCAAAAGTTGCTGGAACAAAATTCTATTTTTTGAAGGGAGATTTAGCACTTCTCGAAAATGCTATTTATCAGTTTGCTTTGAATAAATTAATTTCAAAGGGCTTTAATTTTATGACTGTTCCACATATGGTTAATGGTGAAGTTGCTACGGGAACTGGTTTTGCCCCTCGTTCAAGTGATCAAAGTGATGAATATTTTATCGAGAACGAAGATTTAAGTTTGATTGCTACCGCTGAAATGTCGCTAACTGGTTATCATGCTGGCGAGATTCTGAATGAAAAGGATTTGCCAATTTTTTACGCTGGATATTCTCCTTGTTATCGAAAAGAAGCTGGAACTTATGGAAAGCATACGCGCGGGCTTTTCCGTGTTCATCAGTTCAACAAACTTGAAATGTATGCCTACACCTTACCAGAGCAAAGTGTAGAGGTTCACGAGAAAATTTTGGCGGTAGAAGAAGAGATCTATCAAGAACTTGGTATTCCTTATCGCGTGATTAATATTGCAAGTGGAGACTTGGGTGCTCCAGCTTCGAAAAAATATGACATTGAATATTGGAGTCCAGTTGATGGTAGTTATCGTGAGATTACAAGCTGTTCGAACTGCACCGATTATCAAGCACGGAACCTTAATATTCGTGTACGTCGTGAAAACGGTGACTTGCAAGTTGTACACACTTTGAATGGTACGGCTGTTTCGCTCGCGCGATGTTTGGTGGCAGCCATCGAGAACTTCCAAGATGGAGAAGATCTTGTTTTACCAAAAGTTTTGCAGCCATATATGAATGGTCGCGAGCGAATTTAGAAAATAAGCACTAAATATAGAGTTCTGTAAATTTTACAACACTATAGATAGTGCTTTTTTGATTTGAATGTGCTATAATAAAAATAAGCTTAATTGATGCCAAGACAAATAGAAAGAGGTGATTAAAATGGCTCAAAAAGTAGTTCTTTACTCTAGGAATGACTGCATGCAATGTAAAATGACCAAACACCTTCTTGATTCAGAGGGGATTGCATATCAGGAAATTAATCTTGATGAAAGTCCGCAATTTCGCGAGCATGTCACGAAGGATCTTGGCTTTATGGCTGCACCAGTTATTGAAACAGATACGGGCGCCTGGTCTGGTTTTCGGCCGGGTAAGATCAAGGCAATTAAAAAATAGCTCGCAACAAAAGCGGGCTTTTTGCTTGACAAAATAAAATGTTTATGCTAATATAGAGCTATAAATTAACAAAAAAGGATTATATATGATCTCACAGATTGAAATTACAGGAAATAAATACGAAATTGACGAAACAACAAAAAAATATACCGAAAAACACATCGGTAAATTAGATAAATATTTGCCACGCCATGCTAAAAAATCAGTGTCAGCACGCGTTGTGATTTCGCAAATTAACGGCACTCACGATAATAAATATGAAGTTGAGGCGGTTATTAACGTACCAGATAAAACTCTTGTTGCTAAAGATCAAAGTTCAAATGTTTTGGCTGCAATTGATATTGTTGAAGCAAAACTTGACGGGCAAATCCGCCGCTATAAGACTGAGAAAAATCCTCGACTTGGAAAATCTGGAATTATGGCAAAATTCAAACGCTCACTCAAACGCGGCTAAAAATTTTCGAAAACTTAAAAAATCTCTGCAATTTCGTAGAGATTTTGCTTTTTAAATAAAATATGATATAATTAAGTTATTGTTATTTAAAATTATTTTAAGGGGTGGAAAAATGAATAAACAGCAAGAACTTTTATATGAGGTGCTACATCGCAAGTCAAGCGAAATGCTGGCTTGCCTTCATCGTGAAAAAGAAGCAGATAATTCGATTACTTATGGGCTTGTTTTCTTTCGAAAATCTGGGCGAAAAATTGTTCCAGAAATTGGTGTTCGGGTTCAGTTTGTAAAAGAGTTTGAAGGTTTCAAGGATGATCCGGTTTTGACAGTTTTGGATTGGTTTTTTGAGCAAGATCAAGGTTTGGAATATCGGCCACATAAGGTTTATATTTTTGGGCGGGAAATACTTAAAACGCTAAGTATTAAAAAATGTATTCAAAATTATCGACATTTTGTTTGGTATGATTCTCAAGAATGGACGGATTGGCTTTTCAAAATTCAAGATATTGCAGAGGTTATTGTGAATGAATTTTTAAGCGGCGAAACCAAAGAAGTTGTAGGTGAAGATTTGATTTATCTCGGATATCAAGTTCGGGAAATTGTTCCGTATTTTTGCGCGCATATCAATAAAGACGGGGGTTATAACTATGAATGGTAGTTTTTATGCCAAAAAGCTTTTCGCAAAATATGGTCGGCGATTTGCTGCGATTTCGAAAAGTGATGATGGGATATCGACAGTGGTGATTTATGAGATTAAAACAATCAAAAATGAACCACCGATCGTCAAATTAAAAATTGTCGAATTTAACGAGTTTTCGAAACAGCTTTATATTTCCAATGATCAAGACGAAGAAAACTGGCTTGAACCTTTTGAGCTGGCTGACTCTATTGATGAAGGGATTTTCTTGCCACTTTCGGGAATTTCAGGGAAATCAAGTAAAAAAACTAAGCTAACTCTTGCCGGGCTTCGAAAATTGAGTTTGAAAGTTTCGGAATACGAAAAGCTTCTTGACGATCTAGAAGCTTTTAATAAAAAATCTGAAAGCTTGCGAAAAGAGCTGATTGAGGCGGTTTCTTGCGTGATTGATGTAGTTTTTAAATAAAAAGTCCACTAAAGGGCTTTTTTTAATATTGAAATTATGATAAAATTATAGATAGATTTTATACTGTTTTTAATGGAGAGGGAAATGTCTAAAAAAACTGCGAAGAAAAAAAATGTAATGGTAGAAGAAAATAAAGTTGATAAACTTTTAACTGCCGTTTTTGGTGATCCACAAAAGAAGATTTTGCGTCGATTACAACGAAAAGTTGATGAAATCAACGATTTGAGCGAAAAATACAATAAAATGAGCGATGAAAAGCTCAAAGAAACTTTCGAAAAATTCAAAAAAAGCCTTTCGAAAAAAGATTTGGATGAAATCCTGCCGGATGTTTTTGCACTTGTTCGTGAAGCTTCGACTCGCGTGCTTGGAATGCGCCACTTTGACGTTCAGTTGATTGGTGGAATGGTTCTTCATGAGGGAAAAGTTGCGGAAATGAAAACTGGTGAGGGTAAAACACTCGTTGCAACTTTACCAGTCGCTTTGAACGCAATGGAAGGTAAAGGTGTTCATGTTGTAACGGTGAACGATTATCTTGCGCAACGCGACGCTTCTTGGATGGGAAATCTGTATAATTTTCTTGGTCTTTCGGTCGGTGTAATTATTAACGATGCCAGTTATCTTTTTGATCCAGAATACGATAATGCTGAGCATGAAGACGAGAATATGCGAAAACTCCGTCCAGCAACTCGAAAAGAAGCTTATGTAGCGGACATTACTTATGGAACAAACAATGAGTTTGGTTTCGATTATTTGCGTGACAACATGGTGAATGAGGTTGATCTTTTACGTCAGCGTGAATTGAATTTTGCGATTGTCGATGAGGTTGACTCAATTTTGATTGATGAAGCGCGAACACCGTTGATTATTTCCGCTCCTGCGGCCGAAAACCCAGAGAGTTATATTCAATTTGCACAAATTATTTCGCAACTTTCGAAAGATGATTATGAAGTTGATGAAAAACGTCGAAGTGTAGCATTAACTGAGTCTGGAATTGATAAGATCGAAAAACTTCTCAATATGAAGAATCTTTACACACCAGAGCATTCACGTGCAGTTTATCATGTTGAGCAAGCTTTGCGCGCCGAAACTCTTTTCAAACGCGATAAAGACTACGTTGTAACAAATGATGGCGAAGTGATTATTGTCGATGAGCACACCGGTCGTTTAATGAACGGACGTCGCTATAACGAAGGTCTTCACCAAGCAATTGAGGCAAAAGAAAAAGTTCCGGTTTTGCAGGAATCAATGACTTTGGCAACAATTTCGTTCCAGAATTTCTTCCGTCTTTACAATAAGCTTTCAGGAATGACTGGAACAGCTTTCACTGAAGCTGAGGAATTCCAACAAATCTATTCTTTGGAAGTTGTGCAAATTCCTTCGAATAAACCAGTTATTCGTGATGACAAAGAAGACTTAATTTTTAAAACCGAGAAAGCTAAATTGAAAGCTGTTGCTGAGGCTATTAAAGAATATCATGCACAAGGTCGACCAGTTTTGGTTGGTTCAGGTTCAATTGAAAAGAATGAACAAATTGCGAAATATCTTGACCAAGAAGGAATTAAATATAACCTTTTGAATGCTAAAAATAACGAACACGAAGCTGCGATTGTAGCGCGTGCTGGAGAAAAAGGTGCAATTACGCTCGCAACTAATATTGCTGGTCGTGGAACCGATATTAAGCTTGGCAAGGGTGTTAAAGAACTTGGTGGATTGGTGGTAATCGGTTCAGAGCGTCACGAATCTCGCCGAATCGATAATCAGTTTCGCGGTCGTGGTGGTCGTCAAGGAGATCCAGGCGAAACTCAATTCTACGTTTCAACTGAAGATGACTTGATGCGAATTTTCCAAGGTGAGCGAATTGCAATGTTAATGGATCGACTTGGTGTACCAGAAGATATGCCAATTCAACATAAATCAGTTTCTAAAACTCTTGAGAACGCTCAAAAACGTGTTGAAGGTTTCAATTTTGATACGCGTAAAAATGTTGTTCAATACGACAATGTGATTAATCGCCACCGTAAAGTTGTTTATACGATGCGCAGAAAAATTCTCGAAGGTGAAGATATTACAGCTGAAATTAAAGAACTATTTATTTCGAAAGCAGTAGAACTTGCTGAGATTCCTTCAAAAAATAATGAAAAATTCGTTTCAGATTTTATTGAAATTTTCCCAATTGATGAAGAAAAAATCGAAGCACTTGGTCGAATTTCTAACGATAAAAAACGTATAAAATTAGCAAAACATATTGCTGAAGAACTTTATCAAGACAAAGAAAATGAGATCGGTAAAGAAGCATTCCAAAAAGTTGAACGTGAAGTTTATATGCAGATTCTTGACACGCTTTGGATGAATCACCTTGAAAATATGAATTTCTTACGAGAAGGAATCCACTGGCGAAGTGTTGGTCAGCGTGATCCGTTGGTTGAATATCGTGCTGAGTCGCAAAAATTGTTCGACGGACTTCAAGGAACTTTGCGTGACGAGACAATTCGAATTTTAACTCGAATTACACCAAATGATGCTGCTGTTCGGCAAGATGAAGATCATGACACCGAACTTACTCGCTTGGCTGAAAATTCAGTAGAAAAAGGTGTTAATGAGGTTCAATCTGGTGAAAAAACCCGTGACGAGGATTTTTCAAAAGCCAAAAAAGCTACTTCAAAAAATAATGAAAATGCCAAGAAAAATTCTGCTCGAAAAGCCAAAAAAGCACAACGTCAAAACAAGAAGAAGGGTCGAAAATAAATGCGACATACCGTTGAAGAAGTGCGCCTGAAAAATGGCGCGCGTGGTCTTCTTGTAAATGTTCCAGATGCAACGGTGATGAGTTTTCAGTTCCAGTTTCGAGCTGGTTCGCGCTATACTAAAAGCGCAAAAATTTACGAAACGGCGCATATTATGGAGCACATGGCTTTTGGTGCAAATGCTGAATTTGCTAGCGAGCATGAATTCGAGGCTGAATTTACTAAAAACGGCGCATATCACAACGCTTCAACCTCTGATATGAGCATGAATTATGTAGCAGATTGCGCTGATTTTGAATGGGATCGAATTTTTGAACTTCAACTTTTATCAATTAGTCAGCCAAAATTTAATCAAATTGAATTTGAAGCTGAAAAGGGGAATGTTCGAAATGAACTCACAGGGTATCTGAATAATAATGCACGACTTCTTTGGCCAAAAATTCAGCAATCGTTTGGCGAAAAAGTTTTAACCTATGAAGAGCGTTTGAAGACGATTAATAATATCAAGCTTGAAGATATTTGCGAACATCATGCCCGTACGCACACCACAAATAATTTACGTTTTGTCATTGCTGGAAAAATTACACCAGCTCGTAAGGAAAAAATTATTACAGCTTTCGAAAAAATCCCGCTCAAAAAAGGTGAGCGTTTCGAAATCATTAGTGATGAGCTTTCAAAGCCTAAAGGACCAATTTTTATTCATCGACCAGATTTGAAAAATATCAGCTTTGGTATCTCTTTACTTTTGCCACGAAAACTAACTACTTCTGAAATGGACGCAATGCATGCCCTGAATCATATTTTAACAGGCACGATGCATGCTAGAATTTTAGGACAAGCTCGTAAACGTGGTTTAACATATGGTGTTTATAGTGGCACTTCTCGGGGTCCAAAAGATTCATCTTGGGATATTGAAGGGCAAACAAATTATGGAACAGCAAAGGAATTGTTTAAATTAATTGTTCAAGAACTTCGAAAGGTTCTAAACGAGGAAATTACTGAAGATGAGCTCAACGCAATGAAAAGCTATGCGCTCGGTTCATTCCAGATGGGTGGACAGACAGTGGCTTCGACTGCTGGTTTTTATGCTTCTCGTTATTTTTGGGATGGCCATATTCGTGATTACAAATCTCAGCCAAAATTCATCAAGCAAATTACGCGTGAAGATATCTTCAGAGTTGCAAAAGAATTTATTGAAACTAACAGCTGGGTTTTTGGTGCAGTTTCTGGTGGTAAAGAATCGCAAATCGAGGAACTTAATCAAGAAATTTCAAAACTTTTTGAATAAAACTTCGCAAATCAGCGGAGTTTTTATTTGTTGCAGTTTTGAAAATGTGATATAATTTAAACATATGGATTTTGATGAATTTGAGGAATTGATGAATTTTGAGATCGAGAAATTAAAAAAGATCGAGGTGATTTATAGTGTTTCAGATTTTATTGAAATTAGTAATGATATTTTTGAAAAAAGTTTCCCTACTGTTTTAATTGAGGGTGAAATTTCGAGTTTTAAGGTTAATCAGGGTAAGTTCGTTTTTTTTGATTTGAAGGATGAAAAATCGAGTTTAGGTTGCTTTATGACGGTTTGGCAAATGCGTTTTCCACTTGAAGATGGAATGAAGGTTATTGCCGAGGTTCGACCAAAGCTTACAAATTGGGGCAAATTTAGCCTAACGGTTGAAAAAATTATACCAAAAGGTGAGGGAAGTCTTAAGAAATCTTTCGAAATTCTGAAAGAAAAATTGTCGCGAGAGGGTTTGTTTAGTGACAAGCGAAAACGTCAAATTCCACGAAATCCTCAAAAAATTGCTGTAATTTCAAGTATACAAGCTGCAGGCTACGCGGATTTTATTAAAATTATCAATGAGCGTTGGGGTGGGTTAAAGATTAGAGTTGCACATACACAGGTTCAGGGTGCTGTTGCAGCTGATCAAATTATTAGAGCGATTGATTTTTTAAATTCGCAAAGTGATCTGCCGGAGGTTATTGCGATTATTCGTGGCGGCGGAAGTGCTGATGATTTGGCAGTTTTTAATGATGAAAAATTAGTGCGTTCGGTTGCTAATTCTCGTATACCAATAATTACGGGGATTGGACACGAGATTGATGAAAATCTTTGCGATTTGGCGGCTGATTTTGCAGCATCCACACCAAGTAATGTTGCTCAAATTTTAACTAGCGATAAAGCTGATGAAATACGGTCTTTATGTTCAAGAATTTTGCGAACAAATGAGAATATATTTTTGAAAATTAATGATTTAAAAACTGAAAATTATAAAAAAATAAACGAAATCAAGCACATTTCGTTGAATAAAATTTTTGAACAAAACCGAGAAATTGAGGCAAAAAAGCGAATTTTAGAAAGCAATAATCCGCAAAATATTCTTTCGAAAGGCTATGCTTTTGTTAGTGGAGATTTCGAAATTGGTGGCGAGATTATCGTTCAAACGATTAATAAAAAAATAACGGCGGAGGTGAAAAATGTCGAATAAAATTAG
>USNP01000013.1 GCA_900556165.1 uncultured bacterium | reverse complement strand
AGTTACAGATAATAATAAGAACAGCTATCAAGTTCCAAACCCATCTTTTCCAAGATTCTTATCAATACCTAACTTAAAGATTTCGAATGCTCGTGTTGTTCAGCTTGGATTGGTTAAAAACACTAATCAACTTGATTCACCAATATCAATATATGATGTCGGATGGTATATGAAAAGCTCTTTACCCGGAAGTGGAAAAGGCGCTTTACTAATCGATGGTCATAATGGAGGACCGACAAAAGGTGGAATTTTTGAAAATCTTGGAAAACTTTCTAAAGGTTCAGATATTGTAATCGAAAGAGGTGATGGTCAAAAAATAACCTATGAAGTTCGCGACAATAGAGAGATGAGTGTTAATGAGATAAACGATGAAAATAACCCTTTAGGTATGAGGACAATGCTAGACTCGATAGATCCATTGAAAGAAGGGCTTAATATAATAACATGTGTTGGTGACTGGGATTATTCAAAGAATACCTTCAATAAGCGTGTTATGCTTCGTGCAGCTCGAAAGGCTTAAAATTGACAAAAATGTTAAAATGTGCTACTATAAATAAGTAGTACATTTTTAATTTGGGGGTGGAAAATATGCCAAAAAATCGAGTTGCATTTTTTGATATAGACGGAACAATCAGAAATAAGTCTTTGACGGAATCTCTTTTTGAAATTTTAGTAAGAGACTATAAATATCGCGGAAAAGATTTTAATAAGTATTTCGAATTGCAGAGTGAAATTTCTAGTCTTAGGAAAGCTTATAAATCTTCTGAAGATAGAGCGGATGATTTATTTGGTGAATATTGCCAAAAAGTTGTTAAATTTGCAATGTTTGCACTTAAAAATTACACTATCGAAGAAGTTCGTGAGATTGGTCGTCGAGTTGCAGTTGAATATCGAGACCATCAGGACTATGTATTTTCGAAAGAGCTTATAAAGTTTTTGCGACAAGAAGGTTTCGAATTAGTTGCAATTTCTGGCTCACCAAAATTTTTAGTTGATGCTTTCGTAAAAGAATATGGCTTTTCAAAAGGAATTGGTCAGGATTATGTAAAGGATGAAAAGACTGGAATATTCAAAGAGACTTCGATTAGAACTTTCCAAGATAAACATATCTTTATAGAAGAACTTTTGCGAGATCATAGTTCTGGAGATTTTAATCGTGACAATTTTTATATTGTTGCAGTTGGTGATACTGAATGTGATTTTTCAATGATGGAATATGCAGATAAAGCTTTTATTATTAATCCTTCGATAAGATTCTTTTCGAAAATTGTTGAATTTTTTAAAATTGGAAAATTAAAGCAATATTCGGATTTTGGTAAATATACAATTGTTACCGAAAGAAAGAGACGAACTATAATTCAGTATATCAGAACATTCCCTATAAAATCTGATGAATATCATGTTGATACTTGGTCTCCTTTAATATTGAAAGATAGTGATATTGCGAAGACTCTTAAAGATAGCGTATAGTTATCAGACTTATATACAAGCGTCCAGAGTGTGGGCGCTTTTAATTTTAATAAAATTAAATAAAACTATTGACTTTTATAATGTAATAATGTAGAATAGTATAGATTTATGGCTCAAAAGGAAGTAATAAAATTGGAAGGACGAATCGTGGAGGCTTTGCCGAACACGCAGTTTAAAGTTGAACTTCAAAATGGGCATACAATCATCGCTCATATTAGTGGAAAAATGCGAAAGCATTATATTCGATTAGTTCCGGGCGACAAGGTTGAAGTAGAGTTGACCCCTTACGATCTCACGAAGGGGAGAATCAGCTTCCGCCTAAGAGATTAGCAAGTTCGAAATAGAAAAGCCATTTTTCTAGGGCTTATTATTTCTATGGGGATTTGCAGATAATATAAACCTAACGGATAAGGAGTTTTTACACACTTATGAAAGTTCGTGCAAGTGTTAAAAAAATCAGTCCAGATGACATTTTAGTTCGCCGAAAAGGTCGACTTCGTGTTATCAATAAGAAAAAACCTAAGAATAAGCAAAGGCAGGGTTAAGTATGGCTCGAATCGCAGGGGTAACAATCCCAGCAGAAAAGCAAGTTTGGATCGCTCTTACTTACATTTATGGTATTGGCGAAACAACTTCGCGAACCATCCTTGCGGCGGCTAAAATTGAGCCGACCACTCGGGTGAAAGATCTCACCGAGGCTGAAGAACAGAAGCTACGTGAAATTATTGATAATAATTACACTGTAGAAGGTGATCTGCAACGCCTCGTGGCAAATAATATTAAACGTCTAAAAGACATTAACAACTATAAAGGTATGCGACACAAATCAGGTCTGCCTGTAAACGGTCAGCGCACACGAACGAACGCACGAACTCGAAAGGGTCGCGCAATCGCCGTTGGTGGAGCACAGCCAAAAGCAGCAAGTAAGACTTGATTTAAGAAAGGGATAGAATTATGGCAGAAAAAGTTAGTCGTAAAAAACAGCGCCGATCTGTTCCATCAGGTCAAATGCATATCCAAGCTACTTTTAACAACACAATCATTACTTTTACAGATAAAAAAGGTAATGCTTTAGCAGCAGCAAGTGCTGGTGCATGTGGCTTCCGCGGAAGTAAAAAAGGTACAGCTTATGCAGCGCAGGTTGCAACTGAGAAAGCAGCCGAAAATGCACAGACTCTATATGGTCTAAAATCAGTAGATGTTTTCGTTAAAGGTGTTGGACTTGGTCGCGACTCAGCGATCCGATCACTTTCAAACGCAAATATTACTGTTGAAAGTATTAAAGATGTGACGGGTGTTCCACACGGTGGTGTTCGTCCAAAGAAAGCAAGGAGGGCTTAATTTATGGCACGAGATAGGTCTCCGATTGTTAAACAATCACGCCGAGAAGGCTATGCCCTTCATCGAAAAGCTGCCAAAATTATGGCACGAAAAAGCGGAATTCCTGGTCAACACTCTGGTTCTCGACAAGGAAAACCAAGCTTGTATGCAATTCAATTGCGCGAAAAACAAAAAGTTCGACGACTTTACGGACTTCTTGAAAAACAATTCGCACGATTAATGAAAGAGGCATCGCGACGTGAAGGTCTTGCAGGCGAAAACCTTTTGCAACTTTTGGAGCTTCGCTTGGATAATGCTATTTATCGAGCAGGTTTTGCAACTTCACGCCGACAAGCTCGCCAATTGGTGAGTCACGGACATTTCTTGTTAAACGGTCGACGAGTTGATATTCCTTCAATTCGTTTGAAAGCTGGTGACGAGATTATCGTTCGACCAAAAAGCCAAAAATCTGGCTATTTCACAAATCTTGAAAATGTTGTTGCTGATGCTGCTCTAGCCCCACTTAGCTGGTTGAAAGCTGATAGCAATAAGATGACGGTTTCTATTTCTGGGCTTCCTAAACGAGAAGAAGCAGAAGCTGGAATCAATGAACAGCTAATCGTTGAATACTACTCACGATAAAAGGTAAGGAGCTAAAAGTTTATATGTCAAAATTAATTCACAATCCAGCGCTTGCTGAAATTCAGGACTTAAGCGATAATGTTGCAACTTTTGTTGTAAAGCCGCTTGAGCCTGGTTATGGCAATACGCTCGGAAACAGCTTGCGCCGAGTGCTTCTTTCAAGCATTAATGGTGCGGCAATAGTTGCTTTTAAGATTGACGGAGTTAGCCACGAATTTACATCTATTGAAGGTGTTAAAGAGGATGTGGTTGATATCATGTTGAATCTTAAAAATATTAAATTCAAGGCTCATACTGATTCGCCTGTTGAACTTCGATTGGAAAAAACTGGCGCTGGAATTATTACCGCAAAAGATATTAAGGCAAATGCTGAAATGGAAGTGGTAAATCCAGACCAAATTATCGCAACTATTGATGATGATAAAACTAAATTTGCAATGGATATTGTTGTAGAATCTGGCCACGGTTATAAAACTATTGAAGAGGCCAGCGAAGACCGAATTCATAGCGATATGATTGCGGTTGATGCAATCTTCACACCTGTTTTGCGAGTTCGATATAAAGTTGATAATACTCGTGTTGGTCAAGTTTCAAACCTTGATCGATTGGACTTAACTATCGAAACTGATGGTTCGCTTTCTCCACGAGAAGCTTTCGAACAAGCATCTGCAATTTTAGCAAATCAATACACAGCTCTTGCTGGCTCAACAACAATTGAAGCTGCTCCAGCTCTTGGTGAAGAAGCTAAGGATGAAGCGAGCGAGCTTCACACATCAATCGAAGATTTAAACTTGACAGCTCGGACAACAAATGCGCTTGTTAATAACGACATTCGCACCGTTCACGACTTAGTAAACCTTACCGAACAAGATTTGCGTGAACTTAAAGGCTTTGGAAGCAAAGCTTTGGATGAAGTAAAAGATAAAATAGCGGAGTTAAATTTATAATATGCACCGACATGGATATAAAGGGCGAAAATTTGGTCGTGAACGTGACCAGCGCCGTGCGCTCCTCAAAGGCTTAGCGACTTCGTTAGTCATTCATGGCAAAATTGAAACAACTTTGCCAAAAGCCAAAGAGACTTTGCGCTACACAGAAAAGCTTATCACTAAAGCTAAAAAAGGTGATTTGCATAACCGCCGTCAGATTATGGCCAAACTTGGAAATATTGATGCGGCAAACAAATTGGTAGACGTTATTGCTCCACAACTTTCAAATCGAAATAGTGGTCACTTGCGAGTTGAACGAACTCGAATTCGTCGCGGTGATGCAGCAGAAATGGCTACAATTGAATTTGTTGATGAAATTAAACACGAAAGTGAGGATAAGTAAATGGCTGTAAATGCAAAAACTTATTCACAAAAACCAACTGAAGTTGAGCGAAAATGGATCTTAATTGATGCAGCAGAATCAGCTACTCTTGGTCGGCTTAGTGCCAAAATTGCAACTTTCTTGACAGGTAAAAATAAACCTACATATACACCACACACAGATGGTGGCGACTATGTAATTGTTATTAATGCTGAAAAAGTTAAAGTTACAGGAAATAAAGAAGAAGCTAAAATGTATTACCGACACAGTGGTTTTCCTGGCGGTTTGAGTGAAGCTTCTCTAAAAGAATTGCGCGAAAAGAACGCTGCAATGATTATTGAAAAAGCTGTTTACGGAATGCTTCCAAAAAATAAACTTCAAGCTGACCGAATGAAACGTTTGAAAGTTTATACTGGTGCAGAACATAATCACGCTGCTCAAAAACCAGAGAAAGTTGAGGTTAAATAATTATGGCTGAAGCTAAGTATTTTTACGGTCTTGGACGACGCAAAGCTGCAACAGCTCGCGCTCGACTTTACGCTGGAAAAGGCAACTTAACTATTAACGATAAGCCTGCAGTTGAATATTTGGATGGAAATAAATCGATGCTTGCTGAGATTACAGATCCACTTGCATTGGTCGGAAAACAAGCTGAATATGACATTACGGTTAAAGTTAACGGTGGTGGTTTGGCTGGTCAAGTCGATGCAATTAAGCTTGCGATTTCGAAAGCTCTAACAGTTGCTCACGCAGACTTGCGACCAGTTCTAAAGAAATCTGAATTCCTAAAACGCGACCCTCGCGAAAAGGAACGCAAAAAATACGGTTTGCGATCTGCTCGAAAACGAGAACAGTTCTCAAAACGTTAATATACAAAAACAATCGTTCAAATTATTTGGGCGGTTGTTTTTTATTATAGACTATCTTATTATTTTTTAATACCTTGATTTTTAACTATAAAAGGTATAGAATTAATAATGAAATTACAGAATGAACTGATTTAATCTATATTAATGCAAGGAGATAAATGCATAAAATACAATCAGAGTTAGCTTTTGAGCAAGAAGTTATCGAATACCTTACAAAAATTGGAAATGTTAAACAGTGGGAATATGCAAAAGATATAAAAGATACGCAAGGTTTATGGGATAATTTTAAGCGAATTATTGAACAGAACAATACAGCGAGGCTGGAAGAGCCTCTTTCGAAAAGTGAGTTTGCTCAAATTAAAGAACAAATTAGAAATCTTAAAACACCATATCAAGCTGGTCAGTTTCTCTATGGAACAAATGGTGTGTCTGAGATTTCAATCAACCTTGATAAAGGTGGTTCAACAACATTATTGATATTTGATCAAGAACAAATTGGTGTTGGAAATACTGTATATCAAGTGGTGAATCAAATTAAAAGACCAGCTGTTATAGAAGGAAAGAATGATCGCCGTTTTGATGTTACGCTGCTAATAAATGGTTTGCCAATTATTCAGATTGAGCTGAAAAAGGCAACAAATACTGTAACTGATTCTTTAAACCAGATGGAGCAATATATTGCTGAAAACCAATACAGTGGCATTTTTTCGACACTACAAGTTTTGGTGGCGATGACACCAAATGATATTAAATATATGGCAAACACTACGGCTGGAAACTTTAACCGAGATTTTGCTTTTTCTTGGCAAGATGAGGAGACTTCAAAGCCTGTTAATGACTGGAGAACTTTTGCGGATAAAGTTCTTTCGATCCCGATGGCACACAATATTGCAACGCAATATATGATTCTAGATGGAACAAAAGATCGTGAATCAATTAAAGTTATGCGACCATACCAAGTTTATGCGACGAAGAGAATTATTGATACGATACGAAGATCAAATTTTAATTATCACGATGGTAAATTTGGTTATATTTGGCACACAACGGGTAGCGGTAAAACAATAACAAGTTTCAAAACTGCATGGCTGGCGAGTCGGTTGCCAAATGTTTCGAAAGTAATTTTTCTTGTTGATAGAATTGCCTTAACAAGACAAACCGCAGATAAATACTCGGCTTACGACCCAACTTCGAGTGATTCTGGGGTTGTTAGTGATACTAAAAATGTTACAGATCTTAAAAATAAACTTCTTAAGCGTACGGACAAAAATATTATTGTGACGAGTATCCAAAAAATGGCGCGATATGTTAAAAGCCCAGATTTCAAGGAATTGGATGGAAATATTCTATTTATTGTTGATGAGGCTCATCGCTCGACTGGAGACGGTGCAGACAACGAGGCGATGCTTGAAGTTATTCGAAACAAAATCCCAAATTCGGGCTGGATAGGCTATACTGGAACACCAAAATTCCCACAGACTCAAAATACTTTTGGCAGACTTTTGCACGCATATACAATTAAAGAAGCTATCGCAGACCGCAATGTTTTAGGCTTTAATGTTGTTTTTAGGGAGACAATTAAAGTTTCAGAAAACCGAGAAGAATATGACAGTAAAACTAAAACCGCTATATATGATAAAAGTAATGAGCATTTAGAATTGGTTGTTGAGGATATTTTTAAATATTGGCAAGAGCGTTCGGCTGAAAGAAGATATAACGCCATTCTCACTGTTCATGTTGGCGGTGGCGGAGTATCAACGCCGCGTGCAATGCAATATTTTGATAAGTTTGAAGAAATTAACGAAACCCTCCCGCCAGAAGAACGCTTGAAAGTGGCTGTGAGCTTCTCGATGGATACTTCGAACGGAGATAATCAGCTTCAAACCAATCAGAACCTTGCTCGTGCAATAAAATCATATAATAAGCTTTTTAACGAGAACTTTGATATGACAACAGTTAAAGAATATGCCGAAAGTGTTCAAGACCGGCTTTCGAAAAACAGCGAAGACGGCAAATATCTTGATCTTGTGATTGTGGTTGATCAACTTTTAACCGGCTTTGATGCACCCGAGCTAAATACGCTATATGTTGATAGAACGCTAAAAGGATCGTCGCTGATTCAAGCTTATTCACGCACGAATCGCGTTCATAACTTTAATCATAAACCTTTTGGAAACATTATCAATTATCGCTGGCCAGAATTGAATAAAGCGGAAATGGAAGAAGCGTTGAGTGTGTATTCAAATCGTGACTCTGCGAATGTTAACGGAATACAGCTTTCATTAACTGATAGTGGTGTTCTTTCAAAACCGTTTAGCAGTGTAGTTCAAGAGCTAAAAGATGTTATTACGGAGCTTCGAACGCAGACGGAAGATTTCAACTATCTTTCGCCGAGTGAGGCTGTTCAAGATGCAACTTTCGAAAACCTTAAAAAATATTCAAGCTTGTTGAATGCTGCCAAGCAATATACTGCGGGCAATGTTGATGGTGAAGAAATAATCTCGGTTGATAAAGATCCGGAGCTTTTCTATAAAACAATTGGAATCACCAAAGATGAAGAAGTCCGCCTAACGACGGTGATAGCAAACGATCTTAAAAGGCGACGTTCAAAGGCTGAAGGTATTGATGTTTCACATATTGAGCTTGAAATGGCACACATTCACAACGTGCGAGTGAACTACGACTATCTAACAGATTTGATCGCGAGAATGGCAAACGCCGTTCATGAAAAAAATCTCGAAACTGCTGAGAGGCTTGAAGAAGAAATTCACCGTGAGCTTGAAAAAGCCGAGAACGAGCAAGATAGAATTAAATTCAGAGACTTCGTTCGAAAAATTATCAAAGGCCAGTATAAGTTTAATAAATACCCAGCACCAAACAATCGAGAAGAAGTTATCGAGGCTCTGAACGAATCGCAAGAGCAAACGGCAAATAGTAAAATTGATGATTTTATTGCACGCTGGGGAATTGGCGAGAACACCACCAATCTTGAGCTAACTCAAATGATCAACAAGCATCGCGTTGGCAGCAGAGAGGATTTAAACAAACAAAACGAATTAAATAAGATTATGAATAGGAATAAAATGAATTATCAAACCAATCAGAATGCAGAACTTGCCCAGCTGAAATGGATTGAGTGGCGAAACCGCTTTACTGATGAAATTTATAACTTGGCAGACCAGATTGTGAGGGATAAATAAATGGAAACAGAGGCGAACAAGATGGCAAAACAACCAAGTTATCGCTTTGAGGGATATACTGAACCTTGGGCTGAGAAGAAGTTAGGAGAAATATTAGACTATGAACAACCAAATCAGTATATTGTCAAGTCTACGGAATATAGTAATTCATTTACCATGCCGGTATTAACAGCTGGACAAAGTTTTATACTTGGCTATACAAATGAAAAAGATGGGATAAAGAAGGCTAGTCGAGAAAATCCAGTAATAATTTTTGATGATTTTACAACGGCATCACACCTTGTAGATTTTGATTTCAAAGTAAAAAGTTCAGCAATGAAGATTTTAGAACTAAAAAATGATGAGGATAATATTTATCTAGTGTATAATATTTTAAAAAATATATATTATACTCCACAAGGACATGAACGACATTGGATTTCGAAATTTTCAGATTTTAATATCTTAATCCCAAATACAACAGAACAACAAGCAAGCGGTTCTTTCTTCCAAGATATTGATCAGCTCATCAGTCTTCAACAGCGTAAGTTAGAGGTGTTTAAAGAGCAGAAGAAAACCTACCTCAAGCTCCTCTTTCCAGCAAAAGGACAAACCAAACCAGCCCTTCGCTTCGCAGGATTTGAAGATGACTGGAAGGAAGTGAAGTTGGGGGATTTTGTAGAAATATCTAAAGGGATTCAGCGTAATAAAGAATTTTTATCCCCAAATGCAGATAGCAAGAACTGCTACCCAGTGTATAATGGTGGTAAACAAGAATCTGGTTATACAGATGAGTTCAATCGTGAGGGGAATATAATGATATCTGAAGGTGGAGCATCAGCTGGATTTGTAAATTATTTTGATGGGAAATATTGGTCTGGGGGCCATAATTTTACAATTGATGAATTAGAAAATGATATTTACTATGTTTTAGCCCTCTTAGAATCACAGCAACAAGAATTGTATTCGTTACAAGTTGGTTCTGGACTTCCAAATATACAGTTAAATTCATTAAAAAAAGTTATTATTACCTTCCCTGCTTTCCTAGAACAACAAGCCATCGGTTCTTTCTTCCAAGACCTAGACAAGGCCATTGCCAAGCAAGAGGAAAAAGTCAA
>USNP01000012.1 GCA_900556165.1 uncultured bacterium | reverse complement strand
CAAAACAAAAAACTCTCGACGAAGAGCGAGACGAATTTATTAGCGTTGTTAGCCATGAACTACGAACTCCAGTAGCAATTCTGGAGGGCTCTTTGAGTAATTTAGAATTATTAATTCAGAAAAAAGCACCTTTCGAAATGCTCGAAAAAGCCACACAAACCGCTTATAAACAAAATACTTTTCTCGCAACGATGGTTAACGATCTCTCGGCACTTTCTCGAGCGGAAAGGGGAGTTGGTGATATGTTTGAAAAAATCAATCCAAAAGATCTCGCTGAAAATCTCTTCAGCAAATATAACAAATCTGCAGCAGAGAAAGGTTTAATGTTAAATTTAAACCTTGAAAATAATCTAAATTGCGTTAAGACTAACAAATTATATTTGGAAGAACTACTTCAAAATTTCATCACAAATTCCCTAAAATACACACGCGAAGGTTCGGTTGAGATTCGCTTCAAAAACTCCGAAAAAGGAGTAATCTTCGAAATTAAGGATACTGGAATTGGAATCAGCCCACAAGACCAAAAACGCGTTTTTGAAAAATTCTACCGTAGCGAAGATTGGCGAACTCGCGAAACTGGTGGAACAGGCCTTGGACTTTACGTTTCCACAAAATTGGCCGCAAAACTTGGCACAAAAATTCAGCTCGAAAGTAAATTAAATCATGGTTCGCGATTCTTTTTCGAACTACCAAAATGCCGAAAATAATTTTTGGAATATTTTTTGCTTTTTTTGAATTTTTATGATATACTTGACATATCAAGCCTAATAGGCTTTTTAATTTTGGAATAGGAGAGAAATGGCGAAAAAAGAGACCAAAATCACTCGCGTTAAAGCAAAAGACGCAAATTCGAAGCTTAAAAAACAGGCTTCAAACGAACCAAAAATCAGTAAATATGCTGCAAAAGTTGCAGGAATTAAAACTGAGAAAAAAGCTAAAAAACCAGCACCAAAATTTGTACGAATTTTAGCAAAACCGTTTAAATTTATCATAATTCCATTTGTTGCACTCGGAAAATACTTGGCAGCATCTTGGCGAGAACTAAAATTAGTTCGCTGGCCAACACGCAAAGAGACTTGGAAAATGACTGGCGCAGTTATTGCTTTTTCTGTAGGTTTCGCAACTCTAATCTTGTTGCTCGACGGTTTATTTAACTGGATTTTTAAAACATTAATTAAATAATTTCGAAAGGTATTTATGGCTAATAAACGATATGATGATTCCCGACAATGGTATGCTGTGACAACTTTAGCAGGATATGAAGACAAAGTCGCCGAAAATCTTCGCCAACGAATTGAAGGTGTTGATATGGCAGATAAAATTTTCGACACACTCGTTCCGAAAGAGAAACAAATCGAAGTAAAAAACGGAAAACGCAAAGTTGTTGAACGAAAAATTCTCCAAAGCTACGTTTTGGTTGAGATGAAATTAACAGAAGAAACTTGGTTCGTTGTTCGAAACACCCCTGGTGTAACTGGGTTTATCGGTTCAGACTCACCAACACCAGTTTCAGAGAAAGAAATGCGTGATATTCGCCGTCGAATGGGTGCAGAAGAGCCAATGTTTGATATCAATTTCTCTCAAGGCGAGATTATCAACATCATAGATGGTCCTTTCAAAGGTTTTGAAGGTGCAGTTTCTGAAATCGATGCTGTGAAGGGCAAAATTAAAGTTATGGTTTCGATGTTTGGTCGCGAAACACCAGTTGAACTCGACATTCTTCAAATCGAAAAAATCTAATTAAATTCTTAAAAGATAAAAACGCTCAAAAAATGGGCGTTTTAGTTTTATTTAAAATTAAAAATCTCGCCAAATTCAGCGAGAAAAAAATTACTTTTTAGCAACAACATTTTTATTAATCTTGAGAGCTTTATCTATCATATACTCAGGATTTGATAAATTATGATTAATAAGTTTAAGTTGTTGCGTTCGAGAATATTTGTGAAATTCAGGTGTCGCTAGAATCATCCCATCTTCAACGCAAATACAAACCTGGTAAAGATTGAAACCGAATGACGAAATTAGATCTGTAATATTATGATACTTTCGTTCAAAGCCTTGTTTAAAAATCGCATCCGTATCTTTAATTCGCCAAATATCAAAAAGTTGTCCGCGATAGTTAATTCGAAAGCCTTTGTGATTATTATTTTCGACAAAAGTTCCTCCCAGATCTTCAAGCCGTTTACGAATTTTTGAGACAGCTATATTTGTTTTTACCACAATATCAATATCGTTATTTTGAGCAGAATCAATGCAGAGAGCTTTATATATTGCAAAACTCCCCACAATATAAAC
The DNA here is from genome assembly GCA_900556165.1 of uncultured bacterium. Lineage (GTDB taxonomy): Bacteria > Patescibacteriota > Saccharimonadia > Saccharimonadales > Saccharimonadaceae > Nanogingivalis. The sequence goes on along the minus strand of USNP01000012.1, from coordinate 8,918 downwards.
CCGCCCAAAATCTTTTAGTGCTTCAAGTACTTCACGATTTTCCATTTTTAAACCTCCAAAGCGTGATTTTAAAATTATAGCATAGTTAGAAATCAAAAACAAGAAAACCCCGGTACAAAACCGAGGTGAATTGGAGGTTTTATAGCTACTTTTCGAGTTATCCACCATTAACAGAAAGAGTTAAATTTTATCTTCTTCTACTAACATAACTCTACGCTGACGAATAACATCCACGATTTCTTGAGCTTTTTGTGAATCTTCTTCCGAAATATTCATTTTTAAAATTTGATTCCCAAGTTTGCCGTAAAAATCAACTCGGTGAAAAACTTCTCCACTCGAATGAAAGAAGTCTGCTTGAAAATCACCGGAAATATTACAGAAAATTGCCGCAATCGTACGTTCAATTGCTGACTTAATCCGTAAAAATTCCACACTTTCAGCACAAGGATTTATTCGAAAATATCCACGATGAGGATGAAGTTCTTCAACACCTCGAACCAATAAATTCTCTGATCTATCGTTAAAGGATATTTTTAAAATCTTTAGCTCAAGCTTTTCGAAAAATTCATGCGAAGCTCCGCCAAGACTTGGTAATGTCTTAATTGCTTCAATCGGTAAGAAAATTACAGTCTGGCTTAAATTCAGCAACTCTTCTTCTTTCCAAACTTCAACAGCAGAAAAATTAACGCTTTCAATAATTTTGAGCATAAGCTACCTCCAAAAAAATAAAATGTACGCTTTCGAAAATTCGAAAGATGTTTTGCGAAGAATCGCAATAAATATAATACAATATTTCTTTAAATAAGTCAATACGTTATATTTAAAATAGCTATTGAAATTTTTGAAAGTTTATGTTAGAATTAATACGTTACGCACTTGAATTATCAAGTATAAATTATTTAAAGGGAAAATATGGCAAAGAAAGTTATTGGAAATTTGAAGCTTCGTATTCCAGCTGGCCGCGCAACTGCTCGGCCTCCAGTTGGTTCAACACTTGGTCAATGGGGTCTAAATATGATGGATTTCATCAACCCATTCAATGAAGCAACTAAAGACATGATGGGTAAAGATGTAATTGTTCACCTTCAAGTTTTCGAAGACCGAACATTCACTTGGAAATCACTTGGTCAACCAGTTGATGACATGATTCGTGAACGAGCAGGAATCCAAAAAGGTGCAGGAAATTCAAAAACTGACAAAGTTGGAAAAATTACAAAAACTCAGCTGCAAGAAATTGCTGAAATCAAAATAGATCACTTGAACGCCGTTTCAATCGAAGGCGCTATGAAAACTATCGCCGGAACAGCTCGCTCAATGGGTGTTGAAATCACGGAATAATCCTTTTAAAGATCGCTCTTCGGGGCGGTTTTTAATTTGTAAAAAAATCCGTTTCGTGATATAATTTTACAGATGAAAAAAGCTTTAAACTTTGAAATTAAAACCCGCTTAAACGGAACCTTAGCACGTACCGGCGTAATTCAAACACCGCACGGCGAAATTAAAACTCCAGCCTATATCGCTGGTGGTACAAACGCAACTGTAAAGGCGATGACCCCTGAACAAATTCGCTCAACTGGTGCACAAGCGGTTCTTGCTAACACTTATCATTTAATGCTTCGACCTGGTGCGGACATTCTGAAAAAAGCTGGCGGAATTCATAAATTTATGAATTGGAACGCGCCGACCTTTACTGATTCTGGCGGTTTTCAGGTTTTTTCGCTTGGAATGGCTTATAAAAAGGGGATTGATGCAACTTCGCATATTTCGAAAGGTAATTCTTCGCTTGCAAAAAACAATTCAAACCAGCTTGCGAAAGTTGGCGAAGATGGAGTTTGGTTTAAATCACACATTTCTGGTGAGAAGATCTTTATGTCACCTGAAATCTCTATGGAACTTCAACATAAAATTGGTGCGGATATTCATATGGCTTTCGACGAATTAACCTCACCACTTGCAGGCCGAAAACAGATCAAATCTGCACTTGATAAAACTCATTTTTGGGCAGAAAAATGCTTGAAACGCCACAACGAATTAAACGATGAACATTTCAAAAAAGGCGAAAATTTGCAAGCATTGTTTGCAGTCGTTCAAGGTGCTCGAGAAGAAGATTTTCGAAAGGAGAGCGCAAGTTTTTTGGGCTCGAGAGATTTTGACGGCTTTGGAATTGGCGGAATTTTTCAACCCGAAGAAATTCCTGAAGTTCTAACTTGGGTGAACACAACCTTGCCTGAAGAAAAACCACGGCATCTGTTAGGAATGGGTGCACAACCCGCCGATCTCTTTTTGGGCGTAGAATTTGGTATTGACACTTTCGACTGCGTGGCACCAACTCGCCAAGCTCGCAACGGAGCAATTTTCACTTATTCTGGGCGAATTAATATTAAAAATGCTAAATTTAAAGAAGATTTTACACCAATTGATTCACAATGTAAATGTTATACTTGTCAAAATTTCACAAAAGCTTACATAAATCATCTTTTCCGCGCAGACGAAATTCTTGCAAGCACGCTTGCCTCAATTCATAATGAATTTTTCGTAATCAACACTGTCGATAAAATTCGTAAAAGCCTTGAAAATGGAAATTTTTTCGAATATAAACGCGAATTTTTAACCAAATATTACGGCAAAGAACGCGCAAAAGATTTTGAAACGCAGAAAAATGAAGATTCGTTGCAAAATTAAACCAAATTCAAAAAAAGGAAATTTAATTCGAAAAGCCACCGACGAAAATGGTGATTTTTATGAAATTTTCGTTCGCGATCCAGCAGTTGAAGGAAAAGCGAATTTGGCAGTGATTAAGCTTTTGAGTGAAGAATTTAGTATTTCAAAAACTAAAATTTCACTAAAAAACGGCGCAAAATCTCGCTTTAAAATTTTTGAAATATCTCAATAGATTTACAAATCCCCCTTGCAATTATTAGGGGGGGGTGATATAATTGGGGTATGAAAAAACATAAACATTATCAAGGGTTTACAATCATTGAAGTCGTATTAGTTTTAGCAATCGCTGGACTAATCTTTTTAATGGTATTTTTAGCTTTACCAGCACTTCAACGATCACAAAGAGATACACAGCGAAAGAATGATATAGGGCGGTTGAAGGCGGCTTATCAGCAGTACAAGGCAAACAATAAAGGTGGAATTCCTCATGGTGGTAATTATGTTGAAAAGTGGAATAATTTTATGAATAACTATATGCGCTCTCATGGTGAAGAATTTAAAGACCCAACTGGCTCAGATTATCATTTTGCAGAAGGAGCCTGGGGATTTACCGGAGGAGAAGCTGGTGACGGTTTACTCTCGATAAATCCAATCAATAAATGTGGAAATGGCACCGACGGAAGAGTTCATCATCAAACTGGACCCGGTGATGTTGCTGTTCACTTTAAACTTGAATCCGGAGGAGCTTATTGCGTCGATATGAACGAATAAAATTTCGAGAATCACCTGATTTCTGATATAATAAAAGCATAATGATCTTAGGAATTGACGAAGTTGGGCGTGGTGCTTGGGCGGGACCTTTGGTTGTGGGTGCCGCCGTTTTAAATGACGCAAAAATTGAAGGTTTAACCGATTCAAAAGCACTTTCGAAAAAACAGCGTGAAAAAATAGCGCAAGAAATTTATGAAAGTTCAGCAATTGTTGGCTTGGGATGGGTATCAAATATTGAGCTCGACAAAATTGGTTTGAGCGCCGGATTAAAGTTGGCCACGCACCGTGCAGTTAAGGAAGCCCAAGCAAAATGTAAAAAACAAAATGTAAAATTTGACGAGATTATCATTGATGGTACAGTTAATTTTTTGTCTGGAACACCTTTTGAAAAATATGTTTCCGTACTAAAAAAGGCCGATTTGATGATTTCGAGTGTTTCAGCGGCAGCAATTTGCGCAAAAATTGCGCGAGATAATTTTATGGCAGAGCTTTCGAAAAATCCAGAATTTACACCATATGCTTTCGAAAGTCATTCAGGTTACGGAACGGCGAAACATCGAGCAGCTCTAGCCAAATTTGGCGTAAGCAAAGTTCATCGAAAGAGCTTTAAGCCAATTGCGGAAATTTTAAAGAATAATTTTGAAAAAGAAAATCCTCAAAAAATAACAACAAAAGAACTTGGTGATAGGGCTGAAAATTTTGTTGCTGATTTTTTGAAACAGAAAAAACATAAAATCTTGGCACGGAATTGGCGAACAAAATTTTGCGAAATTGATATCGTTTCGAAAAAAGGCAATATTTATTATTTTACAGAGGTAAAATTTCGAAAAAATGCTGATTTCGGTGGTGGGAACAGTGCAATTTCAAAAACAAAAATCGAGAAAATGAAATTTGCGGCAGAATTTTTTGTACACAAAAATAAGCTGAAAAATACTGAAATGCGCTTAGCTGGCGCAATCGTTGAAGGCGAAGATTTCAAAAAATTTGATTGGTTTGAGATTTTAGATTAACAATTCTCAAGCACATTTTGCATTGTAGATTTTTCAGCAGAAGTCACCCAGAGCGAGTATTTTTTCTTCACAAAAACTTGTCGAGAAATATATTCACAGCGAAAATCTTTATTTGAAGGCAACCACGAAGCTGCATCAGAATCACCCTTCTGCTGGTTCGCCGGTCCATCTGAAGCAAGAAGATTTTGAGGATCATTGGCAAGTTCGATTCTTTTGGTTTTTGAAAGCTGTTGTGCACCTTTTTGCCAAGCGTCAGAAAGAGCCACGACGTGATCAATTTGAATAGATGAGGCATTATTTTTACGCGAAAAATCAATTTCTTTACCAGTGTAAGGGTCTTTAAGTTTTCCGCTCAAAATTTTACAATCAGAATTTTCAACGAAATCTGTTAAATCACGTTTCAAAATTCGATTTCGCGTGTCGCAACCATTTTTATCTTTCGCCCAACCTTTACCAAATTGATCACGAGAATAGCCAGTTTTTGGTGCACGACCTTTAACTTCAAGTGAATTTAAATCCTTTAACGAATTGCTGTAATTTTTCGAATTTTGATCAGATTTTTTGGTATTTTTCCAAAAATCGGGATTTGCTAAAATTGCCGAAACGGAAACTGTAACAAGAATAATTAACCCGAAAAGTCGGCGAATTCGAAGAATATTTTGCTTTTTTTGCATAAAAATATTATAATGGTTATGATATGATTTTTCAACAGAAAAAAATTTGGAAGGCATTTTTTAGTTTAATTTTCCTCATTTTGCTTGGCACGAGCGCATTTTTTGCGATTTCAAATTCACACAATATTAGAGATTATTTTGCAGCTCAAAATTATAAACCAACAACAGAGATCGAAAAAATAACTAAAAAAATCAAACCAACCGCTTTTGCGAAAAATATTTTCTATGCTTCAAATCCGCAAGTTGAGAACTCTGATGAGTTTAATCAAAATTGTCGAAATCGCGAAGAAGATTCTGCAATTTTAGGCTGTTATAAGTCGGGGCGAATTCATGTTTTTGATGTTCAAAATTCAAAACTTAAAGGAGTAAAAGATGTAACAGCAGCACACGAACTCTTACATGCAATCTGGGAACGAATGAATTCTGACGAGAAAGATAAAATCGGGAAACTTCTTGAGGCACAGTACGAAAAGTCAAAAGATCCTGAATTTGAAAAATTGATGGAGTCTTACGACCGAACTGAACCTGGCGAGAAAATTAACGAACTACATTCTTTAATCGGAACTGAGCAGATTGAACTTTCGAAAGAACTCGAAGACCATTACGCAAAGTTTTTCGAAAATCGCAAGGAAATTGCCGAAATTTATCAAGGTTATAACAATAATTTCAAAACTTTAAAGAATAAAACTGAAGCTTTAACTGCTGAACTAAAAAAAATAAAACCAGAAATTGAAGAATTAACAAAAAAATATAATTCTGATTCTGAGGAGCTTGAAGCTGAAATTTCAGAATTCAATACTAATGCAAAAAATGGACATTATAAATCTCAGTCTGAATTTTATCGCGATCGAAGCAAACTTGTGGCTGAAATTAATAAACTTACAGAATCTCGCGTTAATTTAAACAGTTTAATAAATAGCTACAATTCGAAAATTAAAGAACTGCAAGAGTCTTCAATAGAACAAAATGAACTTTATAAAAGTATAAATTCGAATCTAAATTCGCCAAGTTTATAGTTTTAAAAATTTAGAAAATATGGTAGAATTGTAAAGTGGCGAAATTAAAAACAAAATTCATATGCCAGAATTGCGGAACGAGTTATCCGAAATGGTCCGGAAAATGCGAAAATTGCGGACACTGGAATACATTAATCGAACAAATTGAAGAATCTTCTGGCAAAAATGTGATCAGTAAAAGCTCAAAGACTGGTCGAATTTTGGAAGTTCAAAATTTAAATGAAGTTATTTCAAAAGAGAAACAAGAGAGAATTTCAAGCGGAATTAAAGATCTTGATGTAGTTTTGGGTGGTGGAATTTTTCCTGCGGGTGTGATTTTGATCGCTGGACAGCCTGGAATTGGAAAATCAACACTTTTGATGCAAATTTCGTCTTTTATTGCAAGTTCGAAAAAAGTCTTATATATTTCTGGTGAGGAATCAGCCGAGCAAGTTGCACTACGTGCACAAAGGCTTGGTACTTCAGATGCGAAAAAATTAAAATTCGCAAGTTCAACTTCAGCCGATGATATTGCAGCAACTATTCGCGAAAGTGGTTTTGATATTGTTATTATTGATTCGATTCAAACTTTAGCAATGGAAGAAATTTCGAGCGCACCAGGGACAGTTTCGCAAATTACTAATTCTTCGAACTTGATTATTCGTGCGGCGAAAAATTCTGGAACGGCGGTAATTTTAGTTGGCCATATCACAAAAGAAGGCTCGATCGCTGGGCCAAAAACTTTAGAGCATTTAGTGGATGTTGTTTTGAATTTCGAAGGCGATCGTTATGGCGGTTTTAAAGTTGTTCGTGCGGTAAAAAATCGATATGGCTCAACAAGTGAAGCGGCTATTTTTGAGATGGCAGACAATGGTTTAAAGATTGTCGAAAATCCATCTGCGGCACTTTTGGCTGAGCGTCAAAATACTGACGGATCGATAATTATGGCTACGATTGAAGGAACTCGCCCAATTTTGGTGGAAATTCAAGCTTTAGTTACAACTTCAAATTTTGGCTATCCGAAGCGTGCTGCGAGCGGTTTTGATATAAATCGTTTAAATTTATTGGTTGCTGTTCTACAGAGACGAACCAAGCTTGATTTAAGCGACAAAGATATTCACATTAACGTTGTTGGTGGACTAAAACTTGACGATCGTGCAGCAGACTTGGCTGTTGCAATGGCGATCGCTTCAGCCGCAGCAAAAAGAAAACTTTCAGACGGTGTTGTGGTTTTTGGCGAAGTCGGTTTAGGCGGAGAAATTCGAACAGCGATTCAATCCGAGAGAAGGATTGCGGAGGCAAAAAAGCTTGGGTTCACAAACGCTTTAGCACCAAAAAACTCATCGAAAGATAACTTTATAACAGCAGTGCGCGATTTGCGCGAGGCTTTAATTAAATATTTACAGTAAAAGGAACTTATGAACACATTTTTATTATTTTCAATTTTGTCTGTTGTTTTGATTAACTTATTTGAATCAAAAAATAGCAAACCATTAATTTCGAAAGCAAAAAAACAAGTTTTGGTTGACACTTCAATATTGATTGATGGTCGATTCTTACCGGTTGCCAAAACAGGTTTTATTAATTTTGACATCTATATTCCGCGAAGTGTTGTGGGTGAACTTCAAATTTTAGCCGATGGTGGCGACGATGAAAAGCGAGTTCGTGCACGCTACGGCCTTGATGTGATTTCGGCACTTCAAAATGAGGAAAAAATTAACGTAAGTATTTTAGCCGATGGAAATTCGGCAGCAGAAGGCGTAGATAATCGCTTAATTTCGTTAGCGAAAAAAATGAATGCTGAAATTATGACAGCAGACTATAATTTAAACAAAGTTGCAAAAGTTGAAGGAATTGAAGTTTTAAATATTAACGAGCTTGTCCAATCGGTGCGTGCTGATTATTTGCCGGGCGAGAAAATTATGCTTGAAATTACCCAAAAGGGTAACGAAAAAAAGCAAGGAATTGGACATTTACCAGATAGCACGATGGTTGTTGTTGAAAATGGCGAAAATCTAATCGGAACAATTAGTGAGGTTGAATTTATTCGCTCGCTTCAAACTGCGGCTGGAAAAATGATGTTTGCACGACCTGTTGGGATAAAAATTTCAAAAGTTGAAACCCAAAAAAGTAAAGGTCGCGCGCCAGCTATCAAAAAAGAGGTTGAGGCAGTTTCAAAAAAAGATAGAAAATCCGAAAAATCAAAAAAACTAAAAAATCAGGCGAAAAAAGCTTCGAAAACAAATTCACGGAAAAATGAAACAAAGAAACCAACTCACAAAAGAACCCAAAAAACAGCTGAAGACAGTTTAGTAGAATTAGCCAATAAATAATAAAGTTGAATTTTGATCGATTTTTTGCTAAAATTAAAAAATAAAAGAAAGGAAAATATGGCAGATTTTAATAAAATTTTAACTCCTGGTGATTATCAAAACGGAATTATTAACGTTGTAGTTGAAATCCCAACAGGCTCAACTCATAAGATTGAATGGAATCGAGATTTAGCAGTAATGCAACTCGATCGCGTTGAGCCAAAAGCTTTCGCAAAACCAACAAACTACGGTTTTATTCCGCAAACTTTGGACGAAGATGGTGATGAATTGGATGTTTTGCTTATCACAAATGATCCACTTACAACTGGAATTTTCTTGGAAGCACGGATTCTGGGTGTGATGAAATTTGTTGACGACGGTGAAGTTGACGATAAAATTATCGCCGTTCCAGCTGACGATCGCGATACTGGAAATGCCTATAAAACTTTGGCAGATTTACCAAAACAACTTATTAAACAAATTGAATTCCACTTT
>USNP01000011.1 GCA_900556165.1 uncultured bacterium | reverse complement strand
CTCTTGACGAATAGTGAATTATTTGCTAATATAAAAGGCGTAACTTATTACGTAATAATAACTTGGCTCGCGTGAATCAGTAAGTCCACATCGGATACTGCTGGCCACCGAGGCTTTTAAATGGGAGTAAAGAGGGCTATGAAAGCACTTCTCGGTACCAAAATTGGTATGACCCAAATCATCGGTGAAGACGGCGTTGTTACACCAATTACGCTCGTTCAAGCTGGCCCTGTAACTGTGACTCAGGTTAAAACTATCGAAACAGATGGTTACAATGCAGTTCAAGTGGCATTTGGTGAGGGTAAGAACCTGAGCAAGGCCGTGGCTGGACATACAAAACCAGCAGAGGTAACTCCGAAGCATATTCGTGAGTTCCGCGTTGACGAAATCCCTGCGGATGTAAAAGTTGGCGCAAAAATCAATGTTGAAGCTTTTGAGCTTGGAGACATTGTTGACGTAACTGGAACAAGTAAAGGTAAAGGTTTTGCTGGAACAGTTAAGCGACACAACTTTAACACAAGTAAAAGCTCACACGGTGGTAACGGAAACGTTCGACGCGTGGGTTCGATCGGATCAATGTATCCACAAAAAGTCTTCAAAGGTAAAAGAATGCCTGGTCGAATGGGACATGACAAAGTTACTGTTAAAAATCTAACAGTTGCTTACATCGATGTAGAAAATAATTTAATCGGATTAAAAGGTGCTGTGCCTGGACCAAAGAAAGGCTTGATCAGCATTGGAGGTAAAGCATAATGGCTGAAAAAACAACTCTTCCAAAAAGCGTTTTTGCAGTTGAAGTTCGAAATCACGAGCTTTTGAAGCTTGCCTACGATTCTTACCTAGCAAATAATCGCTTGGCAAGTGCTACAACAAAACAACGCGGTGAAGTTCGTGGTGGTGGTAAAAAACCATGGCGACAAAAAGGAACTGGTCGCGCACGATTTGGATCAATTCGAAACCCAATCTGGCGAGGCGGTGGTATTGTTTTTGGACCACGCGGTAATGAAAACTATACTAAGAAAATTTCAAAAACTTCAAAACGAGTTGCTCTTCGACAAGCTTTGACAGTTAAATCTGATAAAGTTCTTGTTGCAGATATTAAAACAACTGGTAAAACTGCTGAAGTTGCAAAATTCTTGAAAGAGAATAACTTGAATCGACGAGTTCTTATCGTTGCTGAAAAAACAGACGAATTAATTCGTGCAACAAATAATATTAGTGAAGCTTTACTTGTTTCACCAATGTATCTAAATGTGTTCGACATTTTGAACGCTGATCACATTGTTATTGCACCAAAAGCAATTGAAACAATCGAAAACTGGTTAGGAGGAGAAAAATAATGGCGGTCAAACCTATTACTCCACGAGCAACCGAGAAAGCTTATGCTCTTTCTACAACAAAAAATGTTTACGTATTTAATGTACCGCTAACTTTGAATAAAAATCAAATCAAAGAAGCGATTGAAAAAGAGTTTGAAGTAACTGTAACTGGTGTTCGAACTGTTGTTCAAGCTGGTAAAGTTAAACGAATCAACAAATCTCGAAATCCAAAACGATACGTTGCTGGTTCAACAACTCAAAAAGATATCAAGAAAGCTTACGTGACTGTAAAAGAAGGTGATAAAATTGCAATCTTTGAAAGTTCAGAAGCTGAAACTGCTGAGGAGAAGAAGTAATGGCTATCAAAAAGTATAATCCTACAACTCCTGCTCGACGCGGTATGACGACTGAAGACTATAGCGAAATTACAACTCGAAAACCGCTAAAAAGTCTTTTGAAAGCGAAAAAGCAAAATGCTGGACGCAATAACTCTGGTAGAATTACGGTTCGACACCGAGGTGGTGGTGTTAAGCGACATTACCGAATCTTAACTCACAAATTGCCAACAGGTTTGACTTTGACTGTTCGAGAAATCGAATACGATCCAAACCGAAGTGCACGAATTGCTCGAGTTCAAGATCAAGACGGAAAATTCTACTACGTTTTGGCTGACACTTCAATGTTCCAGGGAAAAGTTTTCCAAACTGGTAAAAAAGATATTGAAATTGAAGCTTCAAACCGAATGCCACTTTCAGAAATTCCTGTTGGTTCATTGATTTATGCAATTGAAATTACACCAGGAAAAGGTGCACAAATGGTGCGATCAGCTGGTGCAAAAGCTCAGTTGATGGCGAAAGAAGGTGATTATGCGCAAGTTAAATTACCTTCGGGTGAAGTTCGAAAATTCCGTTTGGAAGCTGAAGCTACAATTGGAACAGTTGGAAACATCCAGCACCAGAACGTGAAACTTGGTTCTGCTGGTCGAAAACGCCGTAAAGGTATTCGTCCAACAGTTCGCGGTGTTGTTATGAACGCCGTAGATCACCCACACGGTGGTGGTGACGGTGGACGACATGGAATTGGTCGCTCAACTCCACGCACACCTTGGGGTCAACCAACTCTCGGCTACAAAACTCGCCGACGCAAGAGTACTAATAAATTTATCGTGAAGAGTCGTCACGAAGCTAAGAGGAGAAAATAAATGAGTCGTTCATTGAAAAAAGGTCCGTTTATCGACTTCAAGCTTGCTAAAAAAGTAGCGGCTCTTGGAGCTGATGACCGAACAGTGATTAAAACTTGGGCTCGCTCAAGCACAATTACACCAGAAATGGTTGGTCGAACTATCGCTGTTCACAATGGTCGATTGCATATTCCTGTTTATATTTCAGAGAATATGGTTGGACATAAACTTGGTGAATTTGCCCCAACACGCAAATTCCGAAAACACGGCGGAAAGGATAAGAAATAATGGCTAATGTAACAACTCGTGCCTATATTAAAGGTATTGGTCAGACTCCACGAAAAGTTTCGATCGTGGCAAGTCTTGTTCGTGGTCGAACTGTTGCTGACGCATTGGTAATTCTTGATCACACTCCACGCCGAAGTGCTTTGGCTGTTAAAAAAGCTATTCAATCAGCTGCAGCTAATGCAAAAAACAATGATAATGCTGATCCAAAAACTCTTGTAATCACAACTTTGTCGGTTACTGCTGGATCACGATTGAAGCGATTTAAACCTCATATGCGAGGAATGGCGCTTCCTTTCCAAAAGAAAACTTCAAACATTTTGGTCGAAGTTTCTGGCGTTGTTAAAGAGAAAAAAGCTCCAGCTAAAAAAGCTGAAATAAAGACTGCTACTAAAAAAGCAGAGAAAGAGAGCAAATAATGGGTCAAAAAGTTAATCCAATTAGCTTCCGTTTGCAAGCTCATAAAAACTGGGATTCACGATGGTTTGCTCAGAAAAAAGATTTTGCGAAATTCTTGATTGAAGACGACAAAATTCGAAAAACTATCGAAAAACGATTTGAAAGCCGACCAACTATTGATCGGATTGAAATCGAACGAACAGAAAACCTTATCACGGTTTCAATTCATACTGCGAAAGCTGGTGTTGTAATTGGTCGTGGTGGTGCTGGTGTTCAAGAGTTAAAAACTCAACTTGAAAAATTGGTTAGCCTACCTGTTCGAATCAATATTGAAGAAGTTCGTCGACCTGAACTTTCAGCTAAATTAGTTGCTGAAAATATTGCTCGTCAACTCGAACGTCGAATTAACTTCCGTCGAGCTGTAAAAATGGCTCTTCAAAATACAATGCAAGCTGGTGCAAAAGGTGTTCGTATTGAGGTTGCCGGACGTTTGAATGGTGCTGAAATGAGCCGTCGCGAGAAATTCTCAGAGGGTTCTGTGCCTCTACACACAATCCGTGCAGACATCAATTATCACGGCGCACGATCAAAAACCCCAGCTGGTGTTATCGGCGTAAAAGTTTGGATTAATAAAGGTGAAAGGAATATTAAGTAATGGCTATTTTGTTACCAAAGAAAACCGCTCACCGAAAAGTTCGAAAAGGTAAAAACCCAGGCCGAGCAACTCGTGGAAACACTGTTGCTTTCGGTGACTACGGTCTAATGAGCCTTGAAAATGAGCGAATCAATTCACGACAAATTGAATCAGCTCGAACAGCAATGACTCGTTACATTAAACGTGGCGGTCAAGTTTGGATTCGAATTTTCCCACATACACCAGTTACTCGAAAACCACAAGATGTGAAAATGGGTAGCGGTAAGGGAAATCCAGAATTCTTTGTGGCAAAAGTTAAAGCTGGAACTGTCATGTTTGAAATGAATGGTGTTTCAGAAGAAGTTGCTCGCGAAGCTATGCGACTTGCTGGCCACAAACTTCCAGTAAAAGTTAAATTCGTAAAGAAAGGTGAAATCTAATATGGCGACTACATTGACAGGTGTTGTTTCTAGCGCTAAAGCTGACAAAACTATCACCGTAACAGTTCATAGCCGTGAAACACACCCTATTTACGGCAAACAATATACTGTAACTCGAAAATATGCTGCTCATGATGAAAACAATGAAGCTGGTGAAGGCGACAAAGTTGTTATCAAAGAAGTTCGACCAATTTCAAAAACTAAAAGCTTTGCTTTAGTTGAAGTTGTTGAAAAAGCTCGAGGTTCAGTAGAATTGAAAGAGGAGGCGTAATGATTCAACAAGAAAGCCGACTTAAAGTAACAGATAATAGTGGTGCAAAAGAGATCCTTTGTATTCGTGTACTTGGCGGTTCAAAACGCCGATATGCACGCGTTGGTGATGTAATTGTTGCTACCGTTAAAGATGCTAACCCAACTGGTAACGTTAAGAAAAAATCAGTTGTGAAAGCTGTTGTTGTGCGAACACGCGACCAAATTCGTCGAAAAGATGGTTCAACTATTTGTTTTGATGATAATGCGGCCGTAATTATCGCTGACGACAAAACTCCAAAAGCGACTCGTGTATTTGGTCCAGTGCCACGCGAACTTCGCGATTTGGGATATAGCAAAATTATCAGCTTAGCTCCGGAGGTGCTCTAATATGGCGTTAAATGGAATTGTTAAAGGTGATAATGTTGCAATTATCAGTGGAAAAGATAAAGGTGTAACTGGAGAAGTTGTAAAAGTTCTTCCAAAGAAAAACGCCGTTTTGGTTGAGGGTGTTGGTAAAAAACATCGCCACATCAAACCAAATCAATTCAATCCACGTGGTGGAGTGAAGGATATTCATGTTCCAACTCCAATTCACAAAGTTAAAAAAGTAGAAGCTAAAAGCGCTAAATCAAGCAAAAAAGGAGATAAATAATGGCTAAAACTACTGTTTATGTTCCTCGCTTGAAAACTCTTTACAAAGATACAATTGTTAAAGAACTCCAAAGCGAACTAGAGCTAACAAATATCCACCAAGTTCCAAAGCTTGAAAAAATCGTTGTTAGCGTAGGAACAGGTAAAAAGAAAGAAGACAAACGTTTTCAAGAAGCTGTAAAAAATACAGTTACAAAAATTACTGGTCAAGTCCCAGTTGCGCGTCTACCAAAGAAATCTATTGCGACTTTCAAAATTCGTGGTGGAATGGGTGCGCCAATTGGTTATAGTGTAACTTTGCGCAGTGACCGAATGTATGAATTCCTTGATCGTCTAACGAATGTGGCTTTGCCTCGCGTGCGAGACTTCCATGGCGTTGGTTCAAAAGGTTTTGATAAAGGTGGAAACTACAACTTGGGAATTCTGGAACAATCAATCTTCCCAGAACTAACTTTCGAAGAAACTCAAATTCTTCATGGACTTCAAGTGACTTTCGTAATTAAAAACGAAAGTGAAGCTCACAGCCGAGCATTGCTTGAAAAATTCGGAATTCCATTTGAAAAGAAAGGAAAAGCGTAAATGGCTAAAAAATCAATGATTGCAAAAGACTTGAAACGCAAAAAAATGATTGAAAAATATGCTGCGAAACGCGCCGAATTGAAAGCTGCTGGTGACCAAGAAGGTCTTCAAAAGCTTCCACGCAATTCAAGTCCAACACGACTAAAAAACCGCGATAACTTTGATGGTCGACCACGCGGTTATATGCGACGATTTGGTATGAGCCGAATAACTTTCCGCATTAAAGCCTCAAAGGGTGAAATCCCAGGCGTAACGAAAAGTAGTTGGTAGAAGGAAGGAGAGACTATGTCATTACAATCAACTGACCCAATCGCCGACCTTCTAACTCGCATTCGAAATGCGGCAATGGTTGGTAAGAACGAAATTCGCGTTCCTTCAAGCAAATTGAAAGAAGTTGTAGCGAAAGAGCTTGCAAAAGCTAACTATATTGAATCTGTTGAAGTTGAATCAGCAAAACCTCGCGATATCTTGGTGGTTAAAATCACAAAAGAAGGTGAAGCTGCTCGCTTTAATGAATTAACTCGAATGAGTAAACCAGGACGCCGAATGTATGTTGGCGTAGAAGAAATCCCACGTGTTAAAAGTGGTCGTGGAATGGTTCTACTTTCAACATCAAAAGGTGTTATGAATGGTTTCGAAGCCAAAAAACAACGACTTGGTGGTGAATTACTACTAAAAGTTTGGTAGTTCAAAGTTTCGAATATATAAAAAGAACAGGTTTTCGAAAGAGGCTTGTTCTTTTTTTACTCGAAAAATATTTCTTGGTGTGGTATAATGGTTATGTAAATTGAAAAAGGAGAATATGAAAGTAACAGATAAGAAAATCTTGACACCGGCGATTGCGATCTCGGTTGCCGTTCTTAGTGGAACGGTTTATTATGGAGTTCAATTAAACCAAAAGAATAACAGCAATACAACTTATGCTGAAGTTCAAAATTCGGCAAATACAATGACCCCGGAAAACGCACCGGATGATTATGTAGTTAAAATACCTTCGGATAATCTTCGAAGAAGAATTAAAGAGGTTTTAGGTAATGTTAATATGCCAGATTCTGAGCTTACTTTTGGTAAACTAAAGACTATTACAACACTCACTGATACAAATCCTACCTTGGTAGATGGTGTTATTTTTCTGGCCTACTTATTTAATCCTGGTGACAATCTTGATGGTTTGCAATTTTTGACTAATGTTGAAAGCCTTGGTTTTTCATGGGGCGGCTATAAAGATATTTCTCCTCTTGAAAATCTTACAAAATTAAAAAGTCTATTTATTGTTCGAAACTCAAATCTAACAGATATATCAAAATTGTCAAAATTAACAAATCTTGAGAATTTACAGATTTTTCGAAATTCAATTAAAGATATTTCTGCAATTAGAAATATGTCAAGATTAAAATATTTTGTTGCAGATGTTAACAAAATTGAGGATATTAGCGCCTTAGAAAATAAACCTGATTTAAAAATTGTAGTACTTGAAGACAATAAAATTAAAAATTTCTCACCGCTTAAAAATGCATCACTCACAGATTTCCATAATCAATTTACCTATGCTAGAAATACTTTTAATAACCAAACACCTGAAATTACTGTCCATTCAAAAATTTTTGAAAACCCACTAAAAGCTATCGATGGCACTACAATTCCAATCTCGGAAAATACTGTTGTAAAAAATGTCGATAAAGCTGGAAATCCAGATCAAAATGGTGGATATATTAAGCTTGAAACAACTGCAACAACACTTGAAACAACGGTTGGGTTTAGTCAGAGGGTTACAGGTATTATAAATGCTGCCAACGATAATCAAGAAATTTATAACTTCCAGTTAAAAATCAGTTATGCCAATGACGACACTGCCCCAATTTTCAATACACAAACTCCTTCAAAAATCACTGCGCGAAAAGGTGTAGATATTAGTGCGAAAATTGCTGAAGTTACTGCAACAGATGCAGAATCTGGCTTAAAATCTCTAACGAATAACGCAGCAGCTATCAATTTAAATATTACCAATCCTGCAAAAGGTAGCTACACTTTGCGCTATACTGCAACAAATAACAATAATATTTCTGCAACTATTGACCGAGAAATTGAAATTGTTGATGCCGACGCTTTGAATAATGAAATTAATAAGCGAAATAATAAAGATTTAGTGCTTTATTCAGCTGAAAGTATTGCGAAATATAAAGAGATTTTGAAAGAAGCGAAAGACATTTTCAACAATCCAAATGCAGCACAAGATCAGGTTGATCAAGCGACTGAAAAGGTTAAGAATTCAGAATCTGTTTTACGACCAGATAAATCTGATTTGAAAGATGCAATTGGTGCGGTTAATACACTTGAGGAATGGTTAAAAAATACCCCAGAGGTTGTAAAAGCGAAAGAAGAAGCGCAAAAAGTTTTCAACAATCCAGGCGCAACACTTGAAGAGGTTCAAAAAGCGGAGGCAAAATTAGCTGAAGAAATCGAAAAGGCTGAAAAGAATGAAGGAACTCGCCAGCAATCAGCTGAAAATGCAACAGAAAACGCGATGAAGGTAAAAACTCCTGAAAGCATTAAAAATGCGCAAACACTTCTTGATGAGGTAAAAGATGGAAAAGTTAAAGAGATTTTCCAAAAAGAACTCGACAAGATTAAGAAAGACTTAAATGACAAGAAAGATGAGCTTCAAAAGCTTATCGAAAAAGCTAAAAGCATAAATCTTGATGGTAAAACTAAGGATTCTTTAGATAAACTTAAGGATGAGATTTTGAAATCTGAAAAAGTCTTGAATGGTGCTAACTCTTCACAATCTGCACTTGAAAAAGCAGTAGATGATCTCAATAAAGCTCTAAACGGAGTTAAAACCGACAAAAAACCAGTTGTTGATGCTATCGCAAAACACGATACAAAACCAGATTGGATCAAGAAAGACAAAGATGTTGTAAAATTATTCGAAAAAGCAAACGAAGTAATTGCTAAGAAAGATCCATCGGTAGAAGAAGTTCGAAAATCTACAAAAGATTTGCTTGACGCGATCGAGAAGCTTGAAAAAACCAATAAAGAAGCTGTTGATGAATCTGAAAACTTACTGAAAGAAGCTGAAAAAGAAATTAAAGCTAATAACAGTAAACCAGACGAATTGCCTGTGATTGATATTGATGAAATTGAAAAATCAATCGAGAATGTTCTTAACCCTGTAAAGAAAGAAGAATTAAAAGAGAAACTTGAGCAACTTAAGATAAAGATTCAGAAGAAAAAAGAATCAATCGATAAGCGAAAGCTTGAAGAAGCTGAGCGAATTGCACGAGAAAAACTCGAAAAAGCTCGAATACTAAAACACCCCGATACTGGTGCTTTGCGAATTAAGCAACAAAATCAAAATAACAGCGTTATTGGAATGATTATCCTTGGATTATTCTCTATCTTGGGTACAATTACTGCTGTTGTAGTGCGAAAGAAATAGCTTTCAAATATAAAAAGTTCAATCAAATGGTTGAGCTTTTTATAGTTTGTGAACTTTATTTTTGGACCGTTCTGTGGTATAATATTTTTAATGTTTGATTCATTTTTGCATAAAACTTTGCGCATTCCATATAGGTTAAATATTGAAAAAATGCGAAGTTTGAAAAATCCGCAAGCCGTGGTAGTTTTTATTCATGGGCTTGCGAGCGATGCTGGAATGTGGAAAGTGGCAGAGTCTGAAATTGAGGGTGAATTTGATATTTATGCCGTGGATTTAATCGGGCATGGAAAATCACCAAAACCAAAATGGAATGGCGTTCAAAAGTTAAACATTCAAGCCCGAGCGATCCGACGAATGGTGTTTTTAATGAAAAAATACAGAAAACCATTATTTCTGGTTGGACATTCGATGGGTTCGCTGGTTGCGGCGGAGTTTTCAAAAAAATATTCAAATCTGGTTGATGGAATTTTCTTACTTTCACCCCCGATTTATTCACCAGATGAAGCTCATGATTCGATTCAGGAATTTATCTTAAAAAAGGGTTATGAAAGAATCATTTCAGAACCAAAAGACTCGATGAAATTCGTAAATAGGGTTATCGATGCGGGTATTGTTGATGTTGATAGGTTTAATTCTCAAGAGCAATTTCGTCCAGTTCGAAAAGCACTAAAAGAGGCAATTGTTGAGCAAGATACGTTCTCAGTGCTTTCGAAAACAAAGATACCAACTAAAATTGTTTACGGCGCTTTTGACCCTGTGGTGATTGGGAAAAATATTCGAAAACTTGGGCGAATAAACCCAAATATCACAACTTCACGAGTTTTGAGTGCACACGATCCGACAAAATCAATGATTTTGCAAGTTTCGAAAGGGATTGATAAAATTTTAAAGGAGAAGAATGAGTAAAAAAGTAATATTAACTGGCGATCGACCAACTGGAAAATTGCATATTGGGCATTATGTTGGGTCATTGAAGAATCGTGTTGAGTTACAAAATTCTGGTGAATTTGAGACGTTTATTATGATTGCAGACGCACAAGCCTTGACTGATAATGCTAAAAATCCCGAAAAAGTTCGAGGGAATGTTCTAGAAGTTGCATTAGATTATCTTGCGGCTGGAATCGACCCCTCGAAAACAACAATTTTTATTCAGAGTCAAATCCCACAACTTCCTGAGCTTGCGATGTTTTATGCGAATCTTGTTTCGATCTCTAGGCTTGAACGCAATCCAACCGTAAAAACTGAAATTAAGCAAAAAAACTTCGGTGAAGGTGTGCCGAGTGGTTTTGTATTTTATCCGATTTCACAAGCTGCGGACATTACAGCTTTTAAAGCTACTCATGTTCCTGCAGGTGAAGATCAATTGCCAATGATTGAATTAACCCGCGAGATTTCACGATCGTTTAATCAAACTTATAGTGTGGATTTACTAGTTGAGCCGGAAATTATTCTTTCAAAAGAAGGAATTGAGCGCCGATTACCGGGAATTAATGGAATGAATGCAAAAATGAGCAAAAGCTTGAATAATGGAATTTATTTGGCAGATTCTTTTGAAGAAATGCGTGCAAAGGTGATGAAAATGTATACTGACCCTGATCATATTCGAGTTGAAGATCCTGGAAAAATTGAAGGAAATGTTGTTTTTGCTTATCTTGATGTTTTTGCCGAAGATAAGGAAAAGGTTGCCGAAATGAAAGCGCACTACCAAAAGGGCGGATTAGGTGATGTTGCTGTTAAAAAATATTTGGTGGAAGAAATGGATAAAGTCTTAAAACCGATTCGCGAACGGCGAGAAGAATTAGCGAAAAATCCAGAAGCGATTTATGAAATTCTTCGAAAAGGTAGCAAAAAGGCTGAAAAAGTTGCAGCACAAACCCTCAATGAATTAAAGCAAGTAATGAAAATTGACTATTTTGGAGTTGAAAATGGCGAAATTTAATTCGGGCGATATTCTAAAAATTTTACGAAAATTCCAGATTGCGGGTGAAGAAAACGTTCCACGACATATTGAAGAACTCAAAAAAATATCCGCCGATGAGTTCTCGGAAA
>USNP01000010.1 GCA_900556165.1 uncultured bacterium | reverse complement strand
TGGGACTTATCACGTTTTAGGTGGAGTAATTTCGCCGATTAATGGAGTTATGCCTGAACAACTCCATATTCGTGAGTTGGCCGAAAGAATCAAAAATGACAATGTTCAAGAGATAATTATTGCAACAAATGCCAGCGTTGAAGGCGAAAGCACCGCCCTCTATATTCAAAATTTCTTACGTGAAAAAGGATTTGAAAATCTTGTAATTTCACGACTTGCGCGCGGTTTACCGGTAGGAGTTGATCTTGAATATGCTGATCAAATTACTTTAAGTCATGCATTAGAAGGAAGAAAGGCGATTTAATGGAATTCGAAAACGCAAAAAAAATGATCGAAAATGCAGAGAGGATTTGCGTTATTCAGGCCGAAAACCCAGATGGCGACAGTTTGGGTTCAGCTTTAGCTTTAGAAGAAATTCTGAGCGGTCTCTGTAAAACAGTTAAACTTTTTTGCCCAGTTGATATCCCAAAATATTTGCGATATTTTAATGGCTGGGATCGAGTTGAAACTTCAATTTACGAAAAATTCGACCTTTTCATTATCGTCGATACAACGAGCAATACTTTGCTTTCGAAAGTTATTGAAGATCCGCTTTATAAAAACCTCCTTGAAAAAACGCCAGTTTTAGTAATTGACCACCACACGGACGCGACGCCAGATTTAACTTTTAATCACGAACTAATCTTGAAAGAGGCGAGTTCTGCGGGTGAAGTGATTTTTGAAATTTCAAACGCGAATAATTGGACGATCAGTGAAACTGCCGCCCAAGATCTACTTGGTGCGATTTTTAGCGATACTCTAGGGCTTTCAACTAGCAATACTTCTGCTAGAACTTTCAAAATCGCGGGTGAATTAACAAAACTTGGTGCGAATTCTGCTCGACTCGAAGAAGATCGGCGCGAACTTTCGAAAAAAGCGCCCGAAATTTTAGCATATAAAGGTGAGTTAATTCGACGAATTGAGTATTTTTTGGATGGAAAATTGGCTGTTGTAAGCATTCCTTGGAATGAAATTAAAGAATATTCAGATAAATACAACCCAAGTGTTTTAGTGATCGACGAAATGCGAATGGTAGAAGGTGTTGAGGCTTGCGTGGCAATCAAAACTTATCCAGACGGTAAATTAACGGGGAAAGTTCGAACAAATTCACCAATAGCTACAGATATCGCGGGGTATTTTGGTGGTGGTGGACATGCTTATGCAGCTGGTTTTCGTGTTTATGAGAATTATGATGAAATTCTGCGCGAACTGATAACTTGTTGCGACAAAATCTTTAATTAATATAGCCAAATTGTTAAGTTTCACATTTAGAGGCTTTACTAGTCCTCAGGTGATCTATACGAAATTGTTCAATTGGAGCAACAAAAATATCCCTGCAGAATCGTACCTACTGCAGGTATATAAAAAACTGCTTCATTTATACGAAGCAGTTAATTCTCGTTCTGGTGACCTCACGGGGAATCGAACCCCGATTGCAAGGATGAGAACCTTGTGTCCTAACCGTTAGACGATGAAGCCAATAGTATAATTTTAGCAAATTTTAATAATAAAGTCAATATTTAACCCTGCATTCCAACACCAAAAGCTCCACACAACTCAAAATATAATTCTATACGGCGTATAAAATAAAAGAAAACGACGCAAGAAGTATCACAAAAAGCGTCGTTAAGCAAAATTATCATTACACTTATCACGTTCGAATCATCTAAATACGCCAATATTTAGATGATTTTTTATTTTATCAATTTCTTGAAAAATAAAATTGTAAATAAGTGGTAAAGTACTATCCCAAAAAAAATGAGGCAACAATATTAGTTTACCACACCTTTAACACCGAGTCAATACTTTTAAATATTTGTATATGTTTTTAGTATATCCCTAAATTTTATAGAGCTTGATTTTTTGATTAAGATCTGCTAAAATTGTAAAGTTACTAATCAATGTTGGGAGGCACAAGCCGTTATTACCACAGAAAGGATAAGAAAATGGCAAAGAAAAAAGCCGATCTTATAGAAGAAGCTAAAGCTCTTGGGCTTGAAGTTTCCGAAAAAATGACAATTGCTGAAATTAATGAAGCAATCAAAGGTGCAGAAGCTGCTGAAATCGCAGAAGAAATCGTTGAAGCAGTTGAAGTTGCGGAAATTGTTGAAGAGGCAGTTGAAGTTTCTGAAAAATTTGCGAAAAGCGGAAAACGCAGCAAAAAACACGCCGAAGAAGTGGCTGAAAAAGAAGCAAAAGAAGCTCGAAAAGCTGCTGGTGACACAACTCCATTGGATGGCTCAGAAACTATCGTAAAAAAAGGTCCAAAACCAATCACTCGACCACGAATCGAACGACGAGGTAAAAAATACCAAGAAGTTGCAAAAAAAGTTGAGAAAGATACTGTTTACAACCTATCTGATGCTCTTAAACTTGCGACTGAAACTAACCCAGCAAAATTCGACGCATCAGTAGAAATTCACGCACGACTTAGTGTTGATCCACGACAAGCTGACCAAAATATTCGTTCAACAGTTATCTTGCCAAACGGAACTGGTAAAGACGTGAAAGTTGCTGTTTTTGCACCAGAAGGTGAACACAAAGCAGCTAAAGATGCTGGTGCAAATATCGTTGGTGATGAAGAATTCCTAAAACAACTCGACAAAGAAGAATTGAACTTTGATGTTCTCATCGCAACTCCAGCCTATATGCCAAAACTTGGTAAATATGCACGACTTCTTGGTCCACGCGGATTGATGCCAAACCCTAAAGCCGGAACAGTTGCCACCGATGTTGCAAAAGCTGTTTCTGAAGCTAAAGCCGGAAAAGTTGAATATCGCGTAGATAAGCAAGCGATCGTTCACCTTTCAGTTGGAAAAGTTTCATTTGGTGTTGAAAAACTTGAAGAAAACGCAAAAGCATTCTTCGACAGTCTTGCTTCACAAAAACCATCTTCAATCAAAGGTGCTTATGTGAAAAGCGTTTCAATCGCAACTTCACAAGGTCCAAGCATTAAAACTGAAAATCCAATTGCTTAGTTTTAAACCTTTCGAAAAACTCGCCGATCTGGTGAGTTTTTCTTTTTACCGATTTTATGATAAAATAGTTTTATTATGTTGAAATTCTATAACACTCCCAGCCGAAAAATCGAAGAATTTAAACCGATTAATCCTGAAAATGTCAAAGTCTACACCTGTGGGCCAACTGTTTATGCCAGCCCACACATTGGCAATTGGGTTGCTTTTATCTATTGGGATATTTTGGTGCGAACTTTACAGTTGAATGGTTATAATGTAACTCGCACAATGAATATTACTGATGTTGGACATTTGGTTTCTGATGAAGATGAAGGTGAAGACAAACTCGAAAAAGGCGCGCGACGAGAGGGAAAAACTGTCTGGGAAGTTGCAGAATTTTACACGAACGAATTCTTGAAAGGGATGCGTGATCTCAATTTGATCACACCTGAAAATCTTTCGAAAGCAACAGATTTTATCCCTGAGCAAATAGCTATTATTGAAGATCTTTCGAAAAAAGGCTTTACCTATAAAACCAGCGATGGAATTTATTTCGACACGGCTAAATTTCCAAAATATGCAGATTTTGCTCATCTTGATCTGGAAAACCTCAAAGCTGGCGCGCGGGTGAATTTTAACCCTGAAAAGAAAAATCTTAGCGATTTTGCACTTTGGAAATGGTCACCAAAAGATCAAAAACGTGGAATGGAATGGGAACATTGCGGACGAATGGGTTTTCCAGGCTGGCATTTGGAATGCTCGGCAATCGCAATTAACACTTTGGGTGAAACAATAGATATTCATACCGGCGGAATTGATCATATTCCACTCCACCACACCGACGAAATCGCACAAAGCGAAACTTTCACCGGAAAAACTTTTTCGAATTATTGGCTTCACTGTAACCATATGACCAGTGAAGGTAAAAAAATTTCGAAATCGCTTGGTAATGGCTTTACTTTAGAACAAATCATTTCGCAAGGATTTTCACCAATGGATTTTAAAATGTTTGTGCTACAAAGCCAATATCGAACCGAAAGTAATTTTAGTTTCGAAAACCTCAAATCGGCACAAAATCGGCTTAAAAACTGGCAAAATATCGCAAGCCTTCGCTGGCAGGTTAAGGGGAACGATGGCACAATTCCAAGCCTTGCTACCAAACAAATAATTCTCGAAGAAGTGAATGATAATCTCGACACACCAAAAGCTCTTGCGAAAATTGATGAAATTTTTGGTGAAATTATAAAAGCAAATCCCGAAAAACTAAATTACAGCAATTTGCTTGAACTTATAGAATTTATCGATGAACTTTTAGGTTTGAATTTAACCACCTCAACTCCAGATATTCCAGATGAAATTAAGATGAAAATAATCGAAAGAACCAATGCACGTGCAGAAAAAAATTGGGCGAAAAGCGACGAAATTCGCGATGAACTACTTTCGAAAAATATCATTTTGCGCGATACTCCAAAGAAAAGTTTTTGGGAATATCAATAAAATCAAAAATCAGCCAACTTTCGAAGGCTGATTTTATTTTTTTAATTACCGATTTTTTTGAGAAGTTCGACGAATTTTTCAGAGTTTTCTTCGCGTGTGCGGCGACGTCGAGATTTTAAATTCTCTTGAAGCAAAATTTTCGCACAAGCTGCGAGTGGAATCGCCAGTAAAGCACCAAGCAAACCAAACGCATAGACACCAATCGTTAGTGCGACGAAGATAATTAGTGCCGAAAGCTGATTATTGCGCGCCTGAATCATTGGCGAAATCACATTGTTTTCAATCTGTTGATAAATCAAGAAATATATTAAAAAGAACAAGCCAGCCGTTGGAACATTTAGCCCTAAAATCACCGCAGAAAGCAATCCTGCAATCGTTGCACCAACCATTGGAATCATTCCAAAGACAAATAAAAGAACTGCAATCGGCGCAACCAAACTGATCGGGAATCCAAAAATCAAAGCCAAAATCAATGTTGCAATCGAGCCGCAAGTTGCGCTGATTGAACAAATCGTAACAATGCTCGAAACGTAACCCGAAACCGTGCCATACATTCGTGACAAAATTCGGCGATGATCTTTTTCAAGAACTTTATCGGTGTAGAAAACTTTGAAAAGTCGATTAATAAGATCTGGTCCTTCGACAAGCATTAAAAATGCCATTGCAAGAATCATAAATAGCGAGATTATCCAGCCCACGATCGAAGCGATACTTCCAAAAAATAAATCGCCAATTTTCGAAACTGAAGAATTAATTGAGCGCGTAATCGAATCAACCGCTTGCGAAATCATTCCTTCGAGATGATTTTCAACAATAAAGCGGCGAACCCCTGAACTTTCGCCTGTATAATTTTGAACAATCTGTGGCAAATCTTTCGAAAAATGCTTCACTTGATCAGTGATAATTGGTGTAAGCAGAGAAATCAAACCGCCAAAAATCAAAACGATCGTGAGATATGCGACAGCTGTCGCTGCTACACGGTTTTTGTTTGAACCGGGGAGGATTTTAGTAATTCGCGCCACTGGGGCATTGAGTGCAAGCGCTAAAAATGCCGCAATGATAATCATAATTAGCACATCTTTTGCAAGCCAAATCGCGCCAGCAATAGTAATAAAACCAAAAATTACCAGCCAAAAGCGAATTAAAGTTTTTGTATCGATTTCAATTTTAACTTTCATAAATATAGTATAGCATATTTTATCAGTTTTCGAAAGGTGAAACTACAATAAAAAATAACCCCCGAAAGAGTTATTTTTTATTTTAATTTAGAAAAGATTGATTATCCTTCTACGCAGTTAGCAACACCGTTTTCAGTTTTAACTGATACAACGATTGAGTTACCACTAACGATTGCACCGTCGTTACCACATTTAGCTTTGTTTGAAACAATCATATTTCCAAGATCGGTTGGTGCACCATGAGCGCCCTGTGCTGTTGTAACTGTATATTTATTATTTGTTGAAGGGTCATTGAATGATGATGATCCTGTATCATTAGAATCCTTCTTTGCTAAGATATAGTTAGAGATGAAACTAGAATCCGTAAGGTTTTCGTTAGCAGCAGTCCAAGGCAATTTTCCTCGGTTATTTGAACTATAGTCTGTTATCGCTGCACGTAAGCGAGAAGCGTCATTCTTTCGTTGTGTGTCACGTTGTGATCGTTGCAATGCTGGCAAAGCCAAGAACACCATCAAGAAGATCAAACCTGCGATCGCAAGCACAAGCACAACTTCGATGATTGTGAAACCTTTTTTAGTATTTTTGTTGATTGAGTTCATATTGAAAATCCACCTTTCTATGAACATTATTATTTATATTTTTATTTACGGTCTGTCCGTATGCAACCATTTAAACACAAGCGCAATCGTTTTTCAAGACCTTTTTAAGAATTTTTTAAGTTTTCCACAGGTTTTTAGTGTTATTTCATTAAAATTTTCTTGTAAGAATAGCGTTGAGCGGTGCGCCAAGAACCGATCGAGTCGGCATTAAAACAGCGAATTTCGCCATCGCGAACCTCCGCAATCTCGACAAGTGCAGGGTTGTAAAGCACACGTTTTTTGTAATAACGAAGCTCTTCATCTTTAACATCGTGCCGGCCAGGGAAAATCTCTAAAAATTGAACCTTAGCGCGTTCAAAAAAATAGTTTTCGAAACCGCTTGGCGGAAAGAAAAATGCTGGTTTGAGATTCATTTTTGAAAGAATATATTGAATATCACCCAAATTTGCGCGGGCTTCGAGCGAAATAAACGCATAAAGTCGTTTTTTGCTTTTGAAAATTGTCGCCTCGGCAGAATAACCAACCGAAAGATTGCGCGAAATAATTTCTTCAATTCCAAAATTAACACCAAAATGCTTTTGGAGAAATTCTTCAAGATTTTTATCTGAATAAGCGTGCTTTTCCATAAAATTATTTTAGCATATTTTCGAAAAAATGTAAATTTAAAGCTAATATGTTATAATTTAAGAATGGATTTAGTGAAAGGCTTAAATAAAAATCAAAAAAACGCGGTGGAAACTTTGAGCGGTCCAATGCTGATTTTGGCTGGCGCAGGAAGTGGAAAAACAAAAACCTTAACGCATCGAATTGCGAATTTGATTGCGCACGGAACACCGAGCGAGGCAATTTTGGCGGTGACTTTTACTAACAAAGCCGCACGCGAAATGCGAGAGCGCTTGGCTGAATTACTCGAACGTGATGCAAACGACCGTTTTTTTATGCCGTGGATGGGAACTTTTCACGGAATTTGTGTAAAGATTTTGCGGAAAAAGGGCGAGGTAATTGGTGTTGCGCCGAATTTTGTAATTTATGACGAAGACGACCGCCGAAACTTAATTAAAAAAATAATGAAAGATTTACATCTTGATGAAAAAAGCCTAAAACCGCAAAGTGTAAGTGCAACAATTTCGAACGCCAAAAACCAGCTTTTAACGGCAGAAGAATTTTCTGTCAGCGCAAACTGGGGTTTTGAAAAAAAAGTTGCGGAGATTTTTGTTAAATATGAAGAAGAACGAAACAAGGCAAATGCGCTCGATTTTGACGATTTGCTTTTCGAAACGGTAAAATTACTTCAGCAAAATCCAGAAGTGCGAAAATTTTGGCGTGATAAATTCGAACATATTTTAATTGATGAGTATCAGGACACAAACGCCGCACAATATGCGATTGTAAAAATGTTAGTAAATTCAAAACAAAATATTTGTGTTGTTGGTGATGACTGGCAGAGTATTTATTCTTGGCGTGGTGCGGATTTTACGAATATTCTAAATTTCGAACGCGATTACAAAGGCGCAAAAGTAATTAAATTGGAACAAAATTATCGCTCAACTGAAAATATTTTGAACGCCGCGCACAATATAATTACAAAAAACCACAATCGCACAAATAAAAAACTCTTTACCGAACTTGGAAAAGGTGAGCCAGTTTTGGTGCAAAGTGCGCGAGATGAGACCGAAGAAGCTGCTAAAATTGCAGGCCAGATTTTTAGTTTCAAAACTGTTGGTGCGCGAAAATTTAGCGATTTCGCAATTCTTTATCGCACGAATGCACAAAGCTATAACTTTGAAAAAGCGATGATTCGGTATCAAATTCCGTATAAAATTTTTGGCGGAACACGTTTTTATGATCGCAAAGAAGTTAAGGATATTTTGGCGTATTTGCGCGTAATTTATAATCCACTCGACCGCGTAGCTTTCGAAAGAATTGTGAATGTTCCGGCGCGTGGCTTGGGCGCAGTGAGCCTTTCGAAATTCTTGGATTGGCAAAGTTCGAATGGTTTAGATTTGATTTCAAGCTTGATTAGTGCGGGCGAACTTTCGACTTTAGCGACTCGGGCACGAAATTCTTTAATGAATTTGGGTGAGATTTTTCGCGAATGTCAAATTTTAAGCGAGAATTCTTCAAACCCAAGCGAAATTATCGAGCGAATTTTGGAACGGACGAATTATGGTAAAAACGAAAAATTGACTGAAATCGAGGAAACTGAACGGAGCGAATATCTTTCAACCTTGGTTAGCGAGGCGAAAAATTATGCAGATTTGGCGAGTTTTTTGGAAGACGCTGCACTAATGAGTTCAGCTGATGCGAAAAGTGGTGATGAAGTGAATTTGATGACACTTCATTCGGCGAAAGGTTTGGAGTTTCCAGTGGTATTTTTGGCAGGAATGGAAGAAGGAATTTTTCCGCACAGCCGAATTTTTGACACAGGTGAAGATGATTTAGAAGAAGAGCGTCGGCTTTGCTATGTGGGGATGACACGCGCTCGAGAAGAGTTAATTTTAAGTTATGCCGAGTCGCGAGCTGTTTTTGGACAGCGGAATTATTCCAGCCCGAGCCGATTTATTACTGATGCTGAACTGGAGCTACCGAAAAAAGATTTTGGCGGGTGGAATGATTTTTCGGAAGAAGATGACTATAGCCAAGAGGTTAGTTTTGAAGAATTTAATGATTTTTATTCTGATGAATGTGGCTTACAAATTGGCGATCGCGTGAAAAGCCCTGCTTTTGGTATAGGAATAGTTCAAGATATTGACGGAATGGCGGTGGAAATTAAGTTCGAAAATGGAAAAAATCGAAAACTAAACGCCGAATTTGCACGCCTTGAAAAGCTCTAAAAATTTGACCTTTTGTGTTTTATTTGATAAAATAGTTTTAATAATGCGAGTTTTACAACCAATTTATTTCTATAAAAAACAGATTACAATTGCGGGATTTTCTGCGCTTGGATTTTTACTTTTATTAAATATATTCGCGATTGCTGGGCGAAATTCCGCAAAAGCAACAGGCCAGGGAAATAAAGTTCTGACTGTTTTCGAAAATGGTAAAAAAACATCTTTCAAAACTAATGCAAAAACGGTTCGCGAAGCTTTAAAAGCACAAAAAATCGGCTTCTCAAAAGAAGATACAGTCGAACCAAGCCTTGACGACGAACTCACGAGCGCAGATTACAGCGTGAATATTTATCGTGCAAAACCTGTCGTAATTGAAGATGGTGATTCGAAAATTAAAGTGATGACCGCTGCACAGACTCCGCGCCAAATCGCGCAAAAATCCGGTATTAAAATTCACAACGAAGACAAACTCGCTTTTGAACAATCTGGGAACATTCTTGAAGATGGCGTGACAAATTTATTGAAAATTACTCGCGCGAAACAAATTTCGGTTGAACTTTTTGGCAAAAAAGAGATTTTTAGAACACAAAGCAAAACTGTTGCGGACTTTTTAAACGAGAAAAAAATCTCACTAACAAAAGACGACGGAATTAATATTGATAAAAACACAGCGATTTCAAATGGTTTGAGTTTTAGAATTTGGCGAAATGGCAAACAAACTGTGACAGTTGAGGAAGAAACCAATTTTGCTATTGAAACAATTCAAGATGCAAACAAAGATTCCAGCTATAAAGAAATTAAAGAAGCTGGCGAAAAGGGTTCGAAAAGCGTAACTTATGAAATTGAAATGCAAAATGGCAAAGAAGTTTCTCGCAAAAAAATTAACGAAACCGAAATTAAAGCTGCAAAAAAACAGGTTGAAATTGTTGGAATAAAGGTTAATTTACCAGCCGGATCGCATACAGATTGGATGAGTGCGGCAGGAATTCCTGCAGGAGATCATGGTATTGCAAACGCAATTATTGGTCAAGAATCTGGCTGGCGAGTTAATGCAACAAATAGATCAAGCGGTGCATATGGAATTCCGCAAGCTTTGCCAGGTTCGAAAATGGCAAGCGCTGGCGCAGACTGGCAAACAAATCCAATCACACAATTAAAATGGATGAATTCTTATGTAATCGGTCGCTACAAGAGTTGGCAAGGTGCATATGAACACAAAAAACGAACTGGTTGGTATTAATGAGCGGGATTAAATTTAACCAAAAATCCGGCTCAAAAAAAGCGAAAAAAAGCGAAAATTCGAATCTAAAAAATAACAAATCGCTTGGTCAGCACTGGTTGCGAGATCGTGAAATTTTGGATACGATTGCTTTTTCGGCCGAAATTAAAGATGGCGATTTTGTTCTTGAAATTGGCCCTGGGCTTGGCACGCTAACCTCTTCACTTTTAAAGTTCGCCGGCAAAAATGGCCGAGTTCTTTCGATTGAATTCGACGAAAATCTAGCTAAAAAACTCCCAGCACAATTTCCTGGAAAAAACTTAGAAATTATTAACGCTGATTTTTTAGATTTTGATCTTTTGAAGTTGCCAAAAAACTACAAAGTTGCAGCCAATGTGCCATATTATATCACTTCAAAAATCGTTGAAAAATTGCTCACGAGCGAAAATAAACCAAGTGTTGCGGCGCTTTTAGTTCAAAAAGAAGTGGCCGAGCGAATGGCGGCCAAAGCAGGCGAATTGAGTATTTTGGCGATTGCCTCACAAATTTACGCCGAAGTTTCGCTAGATATTTTAGTCCCACGTGAATTTTTCACGCCACCACCAAAAGTGGATTCGCAAGTGGTAGTTTTGAAAAGTCGCGAACATAATCTGATTAAAATTTTTAATTCGAAAAATAATTGCGAAGTTTCTGAAAGGGAATTTTTTCGAATTGTAAAAGCTGGTTTTGCCGCAAAACGCAAAAAAATTGCCAAAAGTTTGAGTGCTAATCTTGCAATCTCGAAAGAGCGAACAGCTGAAATTTTAGAAAAATGTGAGATTTCGCCAGATTTGCGAGCACAAGATCTCGAAATAAAGGAATGGCTTAAAATTGCAAAAATATTTTATAGCAAATAAAACGGTCGTGCCTTTCCATAGCATTGGGAATATAATTTAGATATGAAAGCAATCAAAATTA
>USNP01000009.1 GCA_900556165.1 uncultured bacterium | reverse complement strand
CAATTCTTTATAATTTCCTCTATAGATATAGTAGTCACCATCTTCAGGAGTTTGACTTGAAACTATGGCAGAAGTTGCTGTTATTCGAGGATTATTTTTTAAATATTTTTTTGGAACCTTTAAAAGAAAGTAAGCATTTGGATAGGATTTTCCTGAACCCTCGCTGGAAGCTTCTATTCTTGAATTCATAATGATATCTTCACCCGAATAAAACTCAGTTTTCTCAGAATTATCATCTTTCTTTGAAACCATTTCCATAAAAGTTTTTACGTTATCAACAAAATCACCATTTTGTGCAACAGCAAAATGTTTAAATGCACTATAACCACTAATAGTTGCAATTGTTAAAATTATAGCTAAAGCTGCAATTTTTTTAATTTTTGCAACCTTAAAACTAAAGATATTAAATCTTGTAGCCTTTATTCTCATTTTCCTCCTTAAATAAGTTTTATCATAACAATTATATCATAAACATAATCAAAATGGAAGTGCTTTTTATGCTTTTTCTTCCATGAAAGCAATCAAATCTAAAAGTACAGAAACGTATTCAGCTTGCGACCAAGTGAGCGGTGCAACTGAAAGATGCTTTAAATCTCGCGGATCAATTTGCTCGGGCAGAATCCCAGTTGAATTTTGTCGTTCTAAAACCCAATCAATGATCTCTTTTGCTTTCGAAACATCACCGCGCGCAATATAAAACTCCGCCCGCCAAAGTGTTGTAATTGGCCAAATATTCGCTTCATAATCATCACTAAAACGGTAATAAACATCATTTTCAAAACGCGGTAAACCAATTTGCTGGTGAGCGTCGAAGCGATTTTCGAGCGTTTCGAAAGCGGAATGAAGCTTTTCATTCTTAAAATCAAAGAGACTAAACATAAACGCACCATAAAAACTTGAAGAGTCAATTTTTGAATCTTTATTGCCGTCTGGCCAAATTCCGCGATAGAAATAGTTAGTCTCGGGGTTGAAAAGCTCTTTTTGAGCTGCAGTTCGAATTTCGAAAGCCTTTTCACGCCATTTTTTAGCATCGTGAGCACGATTTGTAATTTGTGCCAAATTTGAGGCCGCAAAAAGTGCAGCAAAAACAACCGAAGTTGAGTAGGTTGTTGAAAGGAAATCCATCTCCCAAAGTTCGTAATTTGGTTTTGGAAGATTGTTTTCATCACAAAAATCAACCAAAAAATCTGCTATCGGCTTGACTAAATCATCATAAAATTCAACCAAAATCGAATCTTCACGAAACTTTTTGTAATATTGTGCAAGCAAGAATAAAATTCCAGCCGTTTCATCAATTTGAATCGGTAAATTTCGAGAATCACCACCCTGAGAATATGGATGCCAGCTTGGGCCGAGTTCGCCGTTTGGTAGGTATTTGTGCATCATAAAGCCACCGGAAGTGAGTGATTTTTTACAGAATTCGAAGAATTTTTGTGGCTCTTCTCGATAGCCCAATCGAATTAAAGGCCAAATCGCAAAAAGAGCGTCGCGTGGCCAGCAATAAGAATAGTCGTCTCGAGCATGATTGAGCATTTCACTATCATTGCTAGCAATTGGCGCACCTGTTTTTGCGAGATGAGATTTTACCAACATTAAACTTTGAATGAAACTTTTTTGATATTTTGGTTCGAGTTTTTTTGCAACTCGAAAGGCAGGTGAAAGCCATTTTTGCCAAGACTTTTGAGTTTCGGTTAAAAATTTTGAAAAACCGAAATTTCGCATTTTCTGAAAATTTGTTCGGGCAAGTTCATGACCATCTGCGGAAGAAATTGTATATTGAAAAACAGCACTTTCAACAACTCCAAGTGAAAAATCAAAACCAATCACTGAATCGGTTTGTCCGTGTTCAACATTTGAACCTGAAAGAATGCCATCTTCCGCGTCAACCCAAGAGCCAAGTTTGTTTTCGATCCCAAAAAGCCCAACAGTATGCTGTTTGAAATCTTCGAAAGTTGTTTGCTGTGAGTTTTTTAAAACTCTTTGCGCTGCAATTATAAAAGCTCGCTTGCCGCGATAATGCAAAATTGCCTTTTCGCCATTTTCGAAAGGTAAAAATTGAACCGTATCAGCTAAATGAAAACTGCTGTTAATTGCAAAATTTTGATGCAAAAAAAGCTGAACTTCACGCGGGTAATTAGCAAGATTTTTAACTTTAATTTTGCGAGCAAAAACATCAAAATTACTCACCACAAAATCTGTAAATTCAATCTGGATTTGTAAATTGTGATTTTTTGCAGTGGTTTTTGAAATTAACGCATTTTCAAGATATTCTGCCGAGAATCGCCAATCACCAGAATGAAGCCAAGAGAATTCATTACCAATCTTCACACCAACATGATGAAAAAGGTCGCGGCCAAGCGTATGGTTTTCGTAGCCATTATCAGGGAAATAGAAATCGCTCACTAAACCAAATTCATTCAGTCCGATGTTTAAGTTTCCGTTGCTTAAGATTACTGTTTTTGCCATTTTAGCCTCGCTTTCGTTTTATAAACATTAGGTTCCGATGAAGCATTTTCGCAAATATTTTCTTGCGTTTTGTAATTTTTTGGGTTTTCGAAAGTGTTTTTTGAAGAATTTTCTGCGTTTTTTGAACCTTTTGTGGCTCAAGCGGAGAAATATCCTTCAAACGAAAATCCATATCGCGAAGTGCATCCATAAAATACAAAAAAGCATCATAAGGCGACTTATAAGGTGAAAAATAAGCGTGAACATCGCCATCATTGAAATATTTCGTGCACATATAATATGGGTGATCGCTGGTGGTGAGTCGGCGCCAATCTTCGACCAAATTGCCGTCATGCGAATTATAAACGCGCGGCTTTAAAGCGTAAAGATATCTCATTGCCTCTTGTTGCATTGAATTGCCAAGCCAAGCAGTTAAATCACGTTCAGTATCCGCCCAAGTGACAGTTTGAGGCATTGAAATTTCTGCAATTGATTCATTTTTTGCGGCTTCTGTAACGGTTTTAAAACCATGGTTTGGGTTCTGTAGCCAATTTGAAACCAAACTTTCGAAAAAACTAAAAATTCCAGATTCTGCCCATTGATGTTCACCGAAAGTTTCGTAATCCATAAATAGATTTATTAAATCGCCGTGATAACTTGCAGATTCGAGCCAGCTGATATATTTTGAAGTGGTGAGAGGGTATTCTGACCAGTTTTGATTCGAAAATCTGAAAGCGAGATCGTCAGAAAGCTTATAATTTTTTAAAAGCAACCGAATATTTTTCGTGCTTTTTGGTTTATAGAGATGATTCGGTGATCGCCACTGCAAAATCGGATCCCAACCTTCAGCTAAAATTGCTTTAAAACCAAAATTGTCCGCCCATTTAGCAAGCTCGTCATTATAAGAAAGCTCGGTATTTCGAAAAGCAGTTGTTTCAATACCAAAAACTTCACGAATTTTGGCCTGATGTGCGCGAACTTGAGCCTCAAACTCTTCACGATCAAAAAAGAAAGCAAGACTGTGATAATAGGTTTCAGCGACAATCTCAGCACGACCAGTCTGAACAAGACGCTTGAAACTTTCAAGCACTTCTGGCGCAAATTGTTGAGCCTGATCAATGAAAGTTCCTGTAATTGAGAACGAGAATTTAAATTCGGGGTGTGTTTTTAGAAGTTTTTCAAGCAAATTATTCATTGGAATGTAAGATTTTTCTGCAACTTTTCGAAAAATCTCGCCATTACTTTGGCGCTTTAAGCCTTTTTTTTCGCTAAAATAATTTTCATTAAGGCCAACATTAAAAAGCGTTTGGTCGTCGCGAACACGCCAAGGTTGATGAACATGAAGATAAAGAACTATTGATTTTTTAGTCATTTTCCACCTCTGTTAAATGGATAAATTCCTCCATAATTTGTTCGGCAATATCACTCCAAGAAATGCGATCGTATTCTTTTCGAACGCCATTCTTTAAGTTTTGTAAAAGCTCTTTATTAGTTGAAACTTCATAGATTTGGCTTGCAAGTTTTTTTGTATCCCAAAAATCATATCGCAAAATATTTTGAAGAACTTCACCAACACCAGATTGTTTTGAAATTATTAATGCATTGTTAAAATGTGCAGCCTCAAGAGCCGTTAGACCAAAAGGTTCATTCACGGAACTCATCACAAAAACATCTGCCACACCGTAAGCATCACGCCATTTATCGCCACGCAAGAATCCTGTGAAGAAAATCTTATTCGAAATTTGAAAATCACTCGCCATTTTAATGAGCTCATTGCGCTGTTCGCCGTCGCCGACAAGAAGTAGGGCAATTTTTGGATTTTTTGAAACCGCTTCAGCTATAGCTTGCATTAAGAAAGTTAAACCCTTTTGAACTGTAAAGCGTGTTAAAGTCATTACAACCGTATAGCCTTGTGATTTTAGATATTCCAAATATCGATAAGTTCGCTCGTCGTAATCTTGTGGGTTGGCAAGAGTTGAAGTTTCGATTGCATTATAAACAACCTCAACCTTTTCGGGCTGAATTTGATATTTTTCGATAATAATATTTCTGGTGTTTTTCGAAACGGCAAAAACTTTATCGGACGCACAGATTCCAGCATATTCGATATTATGAATTTTTTGATTACCAGAAGTTCCACCAGAGCGATCAAATTCAGTGGCATGAATATGTGTGATTAGTGGAGCGCCTGTAAGTTCTTTTGCTAGCATTCCAGCTTCCATTGTAAGCCAATCGTGCGCATGAATTACATCTGGTTTATTTTTTGGATTGGCTAAATATTCACGAATAAAATTACAATATTCAGTCTGAATTGATCGAATATCTGGTAAAAATTTTGAAACATTATGACTTGAGCGTGTCCATCGCGGAGAATCATAAGCACCAGCACCAAATTTATGAATTTCAGAAAAATTTGTAGCATTTAAAACTTTCATAAATTTGATTTCGGTATGTTTGTTTTTATACGGAACAACAAAATCAATATCGGCGCCATTTTTAGCAAGCGCTTTCGCCATATAGAAACAAGCTACACCCAAACCACCACTGTTATGCGGAGGAAGCTCCCACCCGAGCATTAATATTTTCATTTTTCACCTTTACGATTAAACTTTATGGTTCCATTTTAGCAAATCTTAAAAGAAAACGCAAGCGCTTTAAGACTTTGTTTTTCGAAAAGTTAGAGATTAGATATTAGGCAAAAATTGTTTCATTTCCTTAACACATTTTTTGTAATCTGGGCAATATTTTGAAACTTCGGCCCAAAATTTTTCAGAATGATTCATCTGTCGTGTGTGGCAAAGTTCGTGTATAATTACATAGTCAATTAGATGATGTGGTAAATTCATTAGAGCGATATTCAGTGAAATTGTGCCACTTGAAGAACATGAACCCCAGCGTGTGCTGGTATGCGAAAACCGCAATTTTTTAAAATAAAATCCGTATTTTTCCGCCAAAAAATTAATTCGGCGTAGAAGATATGCCTTAGCCTGCTTTCGAAGAGTTTTAGCGACGATTTTTCGAATTTCAGCCTGAACAATTGGGCTTTCAAAAGGTAAATTTTCGGGAATTTGAAATAAAATCTGGTTTCCTTCGAACGAAATTTTTATATTTTCGCCGTCAAAATGTCGTAAAAAAAGCGTGTGCGTTTTGCCAATTAAATCTCCATCTTGATAAGAATTTTTAGCGTTATGTGTTGCGAGCATTTTTCGAATTTCATCGCGATTACCATTAACAAGCCTCCGAACGGCAAATTCTGGCGAATAGTAGGGAATTGACGCTCGTAAACTTCCATTAACGCTGACAGAAAGTTTCACAGAGCGAGCGAGTTTGTTCTTTCGAATTTTAATCTCACCAAACTCTTTATCAACTATAGACATAAAAATATTATAGCACCCTTAAAAGAGTTATCAAAATCTATTGTTACGTTTCAACATTTCTAATTCTTGGAGTTTTAGTCGAATATCTTTAAGCTTAGCAAAAATAATAAACGATAAATTATAGATTATCACATACGCAAAAGGCGTGGCGATAAGACCACCGAACGGCATGTAAAGCATAGCAAAATCTCCACCCCTCATTACAGAAACAGCAGCACCAATTATTATAGTTAAAAATATTCCTGTGAAAATACTCAAAATATGCCGATGACTTTTAATCTTATTTTGTAAAATTTCAGGATTTTCAAGCCTCTTAACCCTAAAGTATCCTAAAATAGCAATAAGAAATCCACCTAACATAAAAGCAAATAGTAACACAGCAAACATATACGCTAAAAACATCAAAATATAAAAAAGATTATAAAAAACAGTAACAATAAAAATACCAATATCCATAACATAACCACTATACACTAGGATGAAGTAAAAAACAAGCGTAAAAATAAAAAACACCATTTCTGGTGTAAAAAAGCAAATTTGGCACGGGCAGAGAGATTCGAACTCCCGACACCAGGTTTTGGAGACCTGTGCTCTACCAACTGAGCTATGCCCGTATAAGTCTATATTATCATAAAAGCTTTAAAAAGTGAAGAGTTTTATTAATTTATTTTTCGAAGTATTGACAAAAAATGCTTTTTATGCTAAAATAATACCAGTTGAAAGCTCTGATTTTGAAAAATGAGCTTTTAGCTCGCATTTTACAAAGTTGGCTTTTGCTGAAAATTCTATTTTATATAAAGGAGGGCATAATTATGCCAGCAGCTGTTATTAACTTGAAAAACAAATTACCACGTCCGCATTTTGAAAGCGGAACACTTAGTCCAAAACTTTCAAATTCTGAAGTTCGCGAAAAACTCGAAAAAGCATATGCTGAAAACGATATAGCAAACTTGATCGAATTTTTGGCTTATGCGAAAGTTTTTCATTTGTTTATTAAAGAAGGGCGCAAATTCTTCAGAAAGATTGAAGAAGGGTGGGCGAAATGTCAAAAAGAACATCCCCATCTTGGGAATAAGTTCAATTATTTGACTGGAATTTATAGTAGCGATCCTATCTCGCGAACCGACGGCGCACAAATCGCAAATAAATCTGCTATAATTGCAGAATTTTCGAACAAATATTAAGCCGACTTGAAAAAAATAAGCCCGAAAGAATCGGGCTTTTTCTTTTTCGAATTTTATTCCGCAAATTGCGAATTGTAAAGTTTAGCATATGCGCCATTTTGCGCCAAAAGCTCTACGTGTGAACCTTGTTCAACAATATTTCCGTGCTCCATCACAAGGATCAAATCGGCATTTCTAATCGTTGAAAGTCGATGTGCGATAACAAAGCTTGTGCGACCATGGGTTAGATTATCCATCGCCGATTGAATTGCCGCTTCTGTTCGCGTATCGACAGAGCTGGTTGCCTCATCAAGAATTAACATTGGCGAATCCGCTAAAATCGCACGCGCAATCGTAAGAAGCTGTTTTTCGCCAGCCGAAATATTATCAATATCTTCAGAAATCACCGTATCATAACCCTTAGGCAGAGTTCGAATAAAGTGGTCCGCATGAGCAGCTTTGGCAGCTTTAATAATTTCTTCACGAGTAGCCTCAGGTTTTCCATAAGCCAAGTTTTCCGCAATCGTCCCGTTGAAAAGCCACGTATCTTGAAGAACCATTCCAAAAAGGGAGCGAACATCACTTCGCGACATCTTTGAAGTGTCAATTCCATCAATCGTGATTTTTCCACTATCAATATCATAAAATCGCATCAAAAGATTCACGAGTGTAGTTTTTCCAGCGCCAGTTGGGCCAACAATTGCAACATTTGAATGCGGAGCAATCTTTGTGCTGAAATTCGTAATAATCGGCTTATTTTTATTATAAGAAAAATTTACTTTCGAAAATTCAACCGCGCCTTCAATCTCTTTTGGTAGAGTTTTTGAAATCTCAACGAAAGTTTCATCCTCAGCATCAAGAAAGTTAAAAACTCGCTCACACGCTGCAAAGACAGTTTGAATGCTCGTCATTGCATTGGCAATGCTTGAAATTGGCTGTGTAAATCGGCTCATGTATTGCATAAAAGCAGTAATCTCACCGATCGTCATCTGGCCGTTTGTAGCACGAACACTACCAATAACGACAACCGTTAGTGTTGAAAGATTATTGATAAATCCCATAATTGGGTAAAGAAGTCCGCCAAAAAATTGAGACTTCCAAGATGAAACATACATTTTATCATTGATTTTTTCAAAATCTTTAACCGAATCTTTTTCACCATTATAAACCTTAACAATCTCATGAGATGAAAGCATCTCCTCAGTGTGAGCAGTTAAATTTGAAGTCACTTTTTGAAGATCGGCAAAATAAACCTGACTGAATTTCGAAATCATCATAATAATCCCAACCGAAATAATACCGGTTGCAAGCGCAATTAAACTCATTTGCCAGCTGATCGAAACCATCATAATACTCACACCAATAATCGTCACAACAGAATGCGAAATCTGATTCAAACTCTCGCTCAAACTACTGCTTAAAGTTTCAATATCGTTCGTAATCACCGAAACAGTATCACCAGTTTTATGCTTATCAAAATACGAAAGTGGTAGTCGCGCAATTTTCTTTGAAGATTCGTCACGCAATTTAAAAACAATTTCTTGAACCATTTGCCCCATAATCCAGTTTTGCGCATAGCCAAAAACTCCTGAGCCAACATAAATCGCAATTAAGATAAAACCAAGTTCAGCGATTTTCGAAAAATCAGGGTTAAATCGAATAACGCCAGATTGAATTTCGAAATTTTTCGTGATTAAATTAATCATTTCGCCAATAATTTGCGGCCCAGTAATCGCTGAAACTGAGCTCAAAATTACCATAATTGCAAAAAACACAATCAGGAATTTAAATGGTGTAAAATATCGTAAAAGTCGCCAAATTATTTTTAGCGAAAGTTTATTTTTTTGATTTTTCGCCATTATTTTTCTCCTTTCTTAGATTTTTTCGAAATTGCCTTTTTTAAACTCTTCTTGGCTATTTTTTTCGAAACCGAAACCGCTTTTTTGGTATTTTTTTGAGTTTTTGAAACGGTTTTTTGCTTTTTGAAAGCTTTAATTTGCGTCGTAATTTCTTCATCGGAAAGCTGCGAAGATGCGATTTCGCGATAGATTTCATTATTTTGAAGAAGTTCACCATGAACGCCAATTCCTGCAATTCTTCCACCATCAAGAACAATGATTTTGTCAGCTTGCATAATTGAAGTTACGCGTTGTGCGACAATAAATTTTGTTTGCGATTTCGTTTTTAGTGCAAGTTCGTTTCGAAGTTTGGAATCGGTTTTATAATCAAGCGCCGAAAAACTATCGTCAAAAATCAAAATTGGCGCCTTTGAAACAATTGCTCGTGCAATTGAAAGTCGCTGTTTTTGCCCACCAGAGAAATTTTTTCCGCCTTGTGAGACTTTTTCATTTAAATCTTCTGGCAATTTTTGAACAAAATCCCAAGCCTGCGCAATTTTCAGCGCTTCAATAATCTCTTCATCGTTAAAATTTTTCGAAGAGCCGTAATTAATATTTTCGCGAATATTTCCCGAAAATAGGCTGGCTTTTTGTGGGACATATCCAATTAAGTCGTGAAGTTCACTTTGTTTTAAATTGCGAATATCCACACCACCAATCGTGATTTTTCCTTTTGAAACATCATAAAATCGTGGAATTAATTTTGCGATCGTGGATTTTCCTGAACCAGTCCCACCAATTACTGCAATTGTTTGACCTTGTTTTACGCTAAAATTAAGATCTTCAAGAACCGCCTCTTCCGAATCTGGATATGCAAAACTAACATTTTCGAAAGCGAGTTCGAAAGTTTTTGGTGTTTTGTGAGTTTTT
The DNA here is from genome assembly GCA_900556165.1 of uncultured bacterium. GTDB lineage: Bacteria > Patescibacteriota > Saccharimonadia > Saccharimonadales > Saccharimonadaceae > Nanogingivalis. The sequence goes on along the minus strand of USNP01000009.1, from coordinate 1,578 downwards.
GTTTTATCTTTAACTGAAATTTCTTCGTCAAGAATCTCGCTTAATCGCTTGATTGCGACATTCATTCGTGGAACTGACATAAAAATCATCGAAAGCATAATGAAAGCAAAAGTAACTTGCGCAAGATATTGAGTAAGGGAAGCTACATTACCGATTGAAATTTCGCCAGATTTTACAAAATATGAACCAATCCAAGCAATTGCCACAAGCCCAAGCCCTGAAACCATCGTCATATATGGTGAAAATAAACCAAAAATCCTTTCAAAAAAGACATTCATTTTGAGCATTTCATTATTGATTTCGTCAAATTTTTCTTCTTCGACTTTCTCTTTTCTGTAGGCTCTAATTACACGCAAACCAGTAATTGTTTGGCGAGTTTGCATATTTAATTTATCGAGTTTTGTTTGAAAAATCTTTAGTTTAGGAACAGCAAAAACATCAATAATTGTAGTAAAGACAATGATAGAAAAAATTGTCACAACCATAATCCAGCTCATTGAGCTGGAAATTGCTAAAGTGTTAATAATTGCACCAACACCAACAATTGGGGCATAAATTCCCATTCGCATAATCATTGTAAAAGTTTGTTGAAATTGCCGTGCATCATTTGTAATTCGTGTTGTGAGGCTTGAAACCGAGAATTTTCCAAATTCGTTCATTGAAAAATCCTCAATCTTTTTGAAAGTCTCTCGCCGAATATCACGCGACATTGCACCGGCTGCACGCGCCGCGAATAAAATTCCCGCCAACATTAAACCACCACTCAAAAGTGAAAGCCCGATCATATGAAAACCATTCGAATAAATTTCTTCCATATTTTTCATCGCCACGCCTTCAGTGATAATTTTCGAAGTATATTGCGGAAGTTCAAGATTGATTTGCGCCGAAAGAACCGTAAAAGCAAGCATCAAAATCAAACTCAGCCAATATTTTTTAGCAAATTTAAAAATAAATTTTAGCATATTTCCTTTCTTTTTGTAAGTTTATAGTTTTTAAACAGGTTTATATATTTTAACATAATTTTTCGAAAATTAAAAGAGCCGTGGGCGGCGGCTCGAAATACTTGATTATTGATTTTATTGGAGGTTATTTGATTACAGATAAATTTTGCCCTAAATCACCACCTTTAATATTTTTTATGGAAATCAAACATACTATTACTATATTTGCACTTTTCCAGTTTGATTACAAACATTGCAAGGGAAAGTTCCTGAACCTATAAAACCTCGTTGTTTATACCAGCCAGTCCCATTGCAGTTTTTGCATTCTTTTTCCTCTACATAAGGTTTTGGAAATACCATAGCAATCACTCCTTTTGAAAATTTCAAAGCTTATAGCTGTTTCCGCAACTTTTAAATTTAAGCTTCTAGAAATACTATACTATATTTCTATGTTTTAGTCAAGCGTGTTATTATTTTAAAAAATATATTGACTTTAGTTTTTGTGTATGATAGTGTTTATAATCGTGATACAGACAATTCAGTAATTGCCAAATCAGGTATGAATACTGCAAAGCTTAGGAGAAATATTATGGAATTTAAAATTAGATTTTATTCATTTTTTGCCTTTTTAACCAAT
>USNP01000008.1 GCA_900556165.1 uncultured bacterium | reverse complement strand
TACGCGCCGAACCCTTTGCTACATCGCCCTCAATCGAAATCACAAAAACTGGTTTTTTAAAACGTTCTAATAAACCGCTCGCCACAATTCCAATAATTCCATCATTAAAACTATCATCAGCCACAACCAAAACTTTATCATTTTTAAAATCTTCGGCTTTTTGAATTGCAATTTCGAGCGCTTCATGTTGAATTTTACGGCGTTTCTTGTTTAAATCATCAAGGTTTTTGGCTTTTTCGAAAGCAACAAAAGAGTCTTTTTCAAGCATTAAATCTAATGCCTTTTCGGCAGTTTCAAGCCGACCGGCAGAATTAATTCGTGGCCCAATAATAAAACCTAAAGTCGAACTCGTCGGATCTTTTACGCCAGCTAATGCAAGCATCGATTTCAAACCAGCTCGGCGTGTTTTCGAAAGAACTTTTAGCCCCCAAAAAGTGTTTTGGCGATTTTCAACCGTTTGTTTCATAATGTCACAAACGGTGCCGAGTGCCACCATATCAAGTAGCCACTTTTCTTGACCAGCAGGAAAGCCCTCGAGTTTAGTTTGGAGCGCTTGAACCAACTTAAATGCTACCCCAACGCCAGCAAAATTTTCAGCCTGAGGATATTTGTTTTCTTTCCTACGTGGATTTACAACCGCAACCGCATTTGGTTGAACTTCGGCAATATTGTGGTGATCGGTTACAATTGTATCGATCCCAAAACCTTTTGCAAAATCAATTTCAGCGTGATTTAAACTTCCGCAGTCAACCGTTAAAATTAAGTTTGTCCCCCGATCCGCAAGAACTCTCACGCCACGCTCATTCATTCCATAGCCATCTTTAAAACGATCCGGTAAAAAATAATCAACATTTTTAAAACCGAACTTTTCGAAAGCTGTTAAAATCACCGTTGAAGCCGAAACACCATCAACATCATAATCACCATAAACTGTAATTTTCTCTTGTTTTTTGTGTGCAATAAGTAGTCTTTCAACTGCTTTTTTCATATCGGGTAACAAAAAAGGATCGTGTTGGTTATCATAATTCGGATTCAGAAAAGCTTCACGATTCTCTTTTGAAATTCCACGATTCTTTAAAATTTGCTCAAAAATTTGCTCCACCATTTATCAAAAATCTTACCTTTTTACAGATTTTTCAATATAACGATTTTGACGCGAAACATTATTTTGCTCGCGAACTTTCACAACTATCGATTGAAGTTCCGAAAAGAATAAAAAATTCGTATTTGCAAAATAAGTATATGTATTTTTCTTTTTTTCTCGATTTAAAAATCCTGCCGCTTCAAGCTTGGCAAGTTCGCGCTGAATATTTCCCGGATCTTCTTTAAGAAGTTTTGCAAGACCGCGTGAGTGCATTTTGATCACTGGATATGTTACAAAAAAAACAACAATTTTTCGTTTAACTCGTGATGTAATAAAAATGTCTAAATCTACCATGCTCTCACCTTTTATAATTACTATTTTACAAAATTTCGAAAATTTTCGCAAGGCTTATTTTCCGTAAAAAACAATTTTCTTTTTGAACTTTTTTGGTGTAAAATAAAAAGTATATGTGTTTTTATTATGATATTGCACCAACAAAAATTATTCGTTCTGGTAGCGATATTCTTACATATTCTTCGGCTGAAGAACTTAAAATTGGGCAAATTGTCGAAATTCCAGTTGGCAAAAAAAATCTCATTGGCGTGGTCTGGAAAAAAGCAAAAAAGCCAGATTTCGAAACGCGCGAAATTTCAAAAATAATTTCAAAAACGCCGATTCCAAAGCATTTGATTAAACTTTCAAAATGGATGAGCGAATATTATGCCACGCCACTCGCGCAAGTTTTGAGTGGAATTTTACCGAGCGGATTAAATAAGTCACGCCGATTTTCAAAAAGCGAAAAGCTTGAAATCTCCAGCTTAAAAACTGCCACAAAAACAGATGAAAGTACTGAAAGTTGTTCAATTTTTTTATACACAGAAGAACAACAAAATACGCTCGAAAAACTTGACAATATTAATTCTGGAACGGTTTTGCTTCACGGAATTACCGGATCAGGAAAAACTTTAATATATATTAATCAAGCCGAAAAAATATTGAACACGGGAAAATCGGCGATTATTCTCGTACCAGAGATCGCACTAACTTCACAGCTAGTTTCAAATTTTAAAAAACATTTTTCGAATATTAAAATTATTCACTCGCATCAAACTGAAGCTGAGCGACACAAAACTTGGTTAAAAATTTTGAACGACGAAAGTCCACAAATAATCATTGGTGCGCGCTCTGCCCTTTTTGCACCAGTTCGAAATTTGGGGTTAATAGTAATTGATGAATGTCACGAACCGAGTTTTAAGCAAGATCAAACGCCAAAATACTCAGCACTTCGAGCAAGTAGTTTTTTGGCTTCGAATTTTAATTTTAAAGCAATTTTTGGTTCTGCGACACCGCTAGTTGAAGATTATTTTTTAGCAAAACTTTCTGAACAAAATGGCGGAAACGAAATTATTAGACTAACCAAACTTGCCAAAAAAGAAGCTCAACCAGCAAAAATTGAACTGGTTGATTTAACAAAAAAAGATTCAAAAAACCACCGCTTTTTTTCGAAAAAAATGCTCGCCAAAATGGAGCAAACTTTAAGCGAAAACAAACAAGTTTTAATTTATCACAACCGTCGCGGTTCAGCCAGCATTACACTTTGTCATAATTGCGGATGGACAGCGCTTTGTCCAAATTGTTTTATTCCACTAACTCTACACGCCGATAAATTCTTGCTAACTTGCCATATTTGCGGACACAAAGAACGCCCACCAATTTCTTGCCCAGATTGCGGTGAAGCAGAAATTATCCATAAAGGAATCGGCACAAAAGCAATTGAAGAAGAAATTCGAAAGCTCTTTCCTCAGAAAAAAATTGCACGCTTTGATGCAGATAGCGATAAAAATAAAACTGTAGAAAAGCTTTATAACGAAATTCGCAACGGTAAGATTGATATTATTATCGGAACCCAAGTTGTTGCCAAAGGTTTGGATTTACCAAATTTAAAAACTGTCTGTGTAGTTCAGGCCGATGCAGGATTAGCTTTGCCCGATTTTACTTCGAGCGAGCGAAATTTTCAGTTAATCTCACAAGTGATTGGCAGAGTTGGACGACATTCTAACGAATCAAATGTGATTATTCAAACTTATCAACCTGAAGCTCCATCGATCCAATTTGGCTTAAATCAAGATTACACTGGATTTTATAATTTTGAAATTAAAAATCGCCAAAAACAAAATTATCCACCTTTCGTGTATCTTTTAAAGTTAACTTGCGTTTATAAAACCGAGATTTCAGCTGTGCGAAATTCAAAAAAAGAAGCGCGCGAAATTCGTAAAAAATTTTCGAAAGATGTTCAAATCTTTGGTCCAACTCCAGCTTTTTATGAACGCGTGGGCGAAACTTATCGTTGGCAAATTGTAATTAAAAGCAAAAAACGCGCACCGCTTTTAGAGATTGCGCGCGAGTTTCAAGGCAAGCCACAATGGCGAGTCGATTTAGATCCACCAGGATTGATTTAATTATCTTTTTTCAAAGTGTTAAAAACATAATTCTTTAAATAATCTAAATTAGCTTTTCTCACTTCATCTTTCGTTATTTTGCCGGATTTTATCTTTTCAATATCTTCAAGCATAAAGCCAGTTAGCTCGCCAAAATCCACCACGCTTGGCGAAAATTTACTATCGGGGTTAGAAAAACCTCGCCCTTTAGAAACCATTTGACCATAATAATCTTTCGCAAGATATTCTATACCTTGATAATTATCTGTTTCAAAAATATCAACGCAAGATAAATCAACGCCGAAAACATTTCCCTGTCATTTTTTGGTTTTACTAATTTTAAGAAATTATTAATATTCTCTTTCATACTATATCCTTTATATAAATTAAAAAGGCGAGATATACACTCGCCAAAAACTGCTACATATAGCGTCCACGGTCTCCATCATGATTATTACCAAAATCCGAAGAACCATCAGCCCGAAAATAGTCGTGTCCTTTTGCACCATCAGCACAATACCCCCAAAAATCATTTGGAGATTCAATGTGGCCAGATGAAATATAAGTTCCACCGCTGCCATCAAATGCAAAAGTTACAGGGTTACCATTAGAGTCTGTTCCGTGTGTAGCACCACCATAGCTTTCGCCGTTCCAAAATTATCAGGAGTGTTAGCATTATCATTATTTCCCCAAGGCATAATAACCACCTCTATATAAAGTGCGGAGCATTCTTAGCTCATTCGAAATATTTGCCATTTTAAATATCTGGTTTTAATTTTACCATATTCAAACCTAGAAATCAATGATTTTGTAGCTTTTTTACCCTAAAAATGGTATAATAAAAATAATGAAAAAAGAAGATATTATAACCTTACCTAACCAAAATTTGCGCAAAAAATGCGAACGGGTTCATGTTATTACAGATGAAGTTCGCCAAATTGTGCAAGATATGATTGATGCCAGCCTCGACTGGGAGAATGCCCATCCGCACGAAATTTCAGCCGCGATTGCTGCACCACAGATTAATAAACTTTACAAAATTATCATCGTTCGAAGCGATTTAGATGATAAAAATAATAAAGAATTCACCGCTTTAATCAACCCAGAAATCACCAAATTTGAAGGAAAAACTATTGAAGATTTCGAAGGTTGCCTTTCAATTAAAGGAATTTATGGTAAAGTTCCGCGAGCTTCAAAAATTCGCGTAAAAGCGCTTGATATTCACGGAAATGAAGTTCGAATTAAAGCCGAAGGCTTTCTTGCGCGTGTGCTTCAACACGAAATTGACCACACTAACGGTGTTCTTTTCATCGATCATATCCGTGATAAAAAAGATGCTTTTTACCGACTTGATGAAGATGGCGAATTGCAACCATTAAATTACGAAAAAGATATCAGAAATAACACTGATCTTTGGGATGATTTAAATGAAGAATAAGCCAATTATTTTCTTCGGAACTGAAGAATTTTCAGCAATTTCACTCCAAAAATTAATTGATGAAAATTTCAAAATTGGTGGAATTATTACCAAGCCAGATTCAAAAAAAGGTCGCGGACAAAAACTCCAAGCACCAAAAGTAAAAAAAATCGGTGAAAAATTCAACATTCCAGTGCTTCAACCGCAAAAAATGAGTGAAATTGTTGATTTTGTGCAAACTTTTGAAAACCCAGTGGGCGTTTTGGTTTCTTTTGGGCGAATTGTTCCGCAAGAAATTATAGACTTATTTACACCAGCAATCGTAAATGTTCACCCTTCACTTTTACCAAAATATCGCGGCCCAAGCCCAATTGAAAGCGCAATTCTAAACGGTGACGAAAAAACCGGCGTTTCGCTAATGAAACTTTCGAAAGAAATGGATACAGGCGATGTTTATTCGCAAAAAGAAATTAAGCTTTCGAAAACCGAAACCGCGAGCAGTCTTTATAAAACTTGTGGTAAAATCGGCGCTGAAATGCTTGTGCGAGATTTACCAAAAATTATCTCTGGCGAAATCAAAGGGCAAAAACAAGATGATTCGCAAGCTGCATATTGCCAACTTCTTAAAAAAAGCGATGCTCTTCTTTATCAAGATAAACAAACCGCAGAACAAGCCGAGCAACAAATTCGTGCTTTCGAAATTTTTCCAAAAAGTAAAATTCAAATTGGTGAACATCTTGTTGTGATTAAAAAAGCTGAAATTGTGAGTTCTAATGCAAAAAATTTACCTCTAACGCTAAAATTTGCTGATGGTGAGTTTTTACAAATAAAAATGCTCGTCACACCAAACGGAAAAGAAACCTCTGCAGAAAGTTTCATAAACGGCTACCTCAAATAGTTTCAAAATACAAAAACCGTGCAATTAAGCACGGTTTTTAATTCAGCCAAAAATTTTGTCAATATTTGCTTTAAGTTCGTCTTGCATTTCTTTCATTACGATTGTTGTAATTTGGTTGAAATCTGGACGATTAATTTCAAGCCACTTCATCGAAGCGAATTCTGAAATAGTTTGACGATTTTCTTGCCCACCATTCTGCTCAACGAGCGCAAGAAACGCACGATCATTTCGAAAATCTGAAACGTTTGAAATTAGCCAGCTATCGACAAATCCGGGAGCATCATCGATGATTTTTTCGAACTCTTCAAGCTTTTCGTTCGAAAATCCATCCGTTATTCGTTCACCAACGCGAGTTTCAAGTTCTTCCTGGACATGTTGTTTAAAAACTACAGCTTCTTGTGGAGACATTCGCTCTATGCCAATTCCTTCAAAAAATTTATCGTCTAATTGAAACATTCTCTTTCCTTTGTTTAGTTACTTCTATTTTAACACAAGCGAAATAATTTAGCAAATTTTATTTATTATCTATACAAATCCTATCAACCTCGAGCGTAATAACTATAACTAACATATCATCATACCCCCCAACCATGAATATTTTTAAAGATATTTCCTTCACACTATCCTCCATAATAAAATTTATAAACATCAAAATAAATCCTATAATAATTATAATATAGATCACCTCCTGTAAAAAACTCCAATATCTATTTTATAAACTTCACTGATTGAAGGACTGTAAGAGGTTTCTTTATATGTATGCCCACATTTTTATTAACTAATCAATTATAGAACCTCATCCCTCCTCATAAAAATCAAGAAAAAAAAACCGCTCGAGATTTTCGAACAGTTTTTACAATCAAATTATGCTTTAAGTTTTCGAGCAACAACCTCGCGAGTAAAGAATTCGAGTTTGTCGCCAATTTCAAGCTGAATTTTCTTTTTAGTTTTAAGCGAAAGTCCACACATTTCACCTTCAACAACATCTTTCGCTTCCTGTTGTTGGCGCTGAACATGCGAAACTTCAACCTCTGCAATTTGCTCTTTCTTTCGAATTACACGCGCAAGTAATCCAGTATAGATACGGCCCGATGTCACCTCCCCACCCGCAATAATTTCTTCTTTCATCGTGCGGAAAACACCTTTCACATCTAAAGAGCCGATTTCAGTTTCAATAACTTCTGGCGCAAGGAATTTCTCCATTTCTGCTCGCGCGTCATCAAGAAGTTCGTAAATAACTTTATAAATTCGAACCTCCACACGATCACGAGTTGCAATCTTTTTGATTGCAGGTGGTAGTTCAACATTAAATCCATAAATAATTGTTTTTTCGCCAGCCGAAGCTAAATGAACATCATTTTCGGTGATATTACCAATTCCGCCACCAACAACATTCAAATTAACTTCACCACCAGTTTCAATTAAACGTAAACTATCCGAAACAGATGTTAACGAACCTTGAACATCCGCTTTAATAATAATATTAAAATCTTCAGCATCATGTTTTTGATTCATCATCTTAAGCAAATCTGCACCAGTAACATTTGTTGTTGCAGCATTTTGAGCGGCTTCAATTTTAGCTTTTTGCGCAAGACTTCGAGCTTCTTTTTCATTTTTAACAACCTTAAAAACATCGCCAAACTGAGGTAATTCTTTAAACCCAGTAACTGTTACCGGGGTTGATGGACCAGCTTCTTTGATAGACTCACCTCTATAATTTTGAAGTGTTCGAATTTTAGCATAAGTCGTTCCAGCAACCAAGAACCCCCCCTGTTCAAGTTTACCATGTTCAACCAAAAGCGAAACAACCGAACCCTTTCCAACTTCCATGTGAGATTCAATTACAAGTCCCTCGGCCGGAATATCAACATCTGCACGCAATTCTTCAAGATCTGCTGTCAAAATAACCATATCAAGCAGATTATCGATTCCGTCGCCATTTTTTGCTGAAATTGGAACCATCGTCACATCACCACCCCATTCTTCTGGCATCAAACCACGTTCTGAAAGTTCGGCCATTACACGATCTTTATTTGCAGTATCTTTATCCATTTTATTAATTGCAACAACAATTTTCGCATTTGCATTTTGCGCGAAACGAATCGCCTCGATAGTTTGAGGTTTTACGCCATCGTCAGCAGCAACGACAATAATAACAACATCTGTTAAAGTTGCTCCGTGTTGTCGAAGTGCTGCAAAAGCCTCGTGTCCCGGAGTGTCGAGCAAAGTAATCTTTCGCCCTTTTCGCTCAGTTTGATAAGCTGAAATATGTTGTGTAATTCCACCAGCCTCACCAGAAACTGTTTTTGTTCCAAGAATTGTATCAAGAAGAGTTGTTTTTCCATGGTCAACATGTCCCATAACTGCCACAATCGGAGGTCGAGGTTGTGCATTTTCAGAAACTTCATGCATTTTATTTAACCGCGAAGTAACTTCATCATTTTTGGCTTTTCTTTTGAGTTTAACATTAGTAAAACCAAGCTCTTCAGTTACGATAACTGCTGTTTCGAAATCAATCCTCTGGTTAATTGTTGCAACAATTCCATTCTTAAAAAGTTCACCGATTAAAGTTGTAACAGGGAGATTTAAAACTCCGGCCAATTCATCAACAGTGATAGAATCTGCGATATTTATGATTTTCTTCTGACTCATATAACCTCCTCTGGTTTTTATTTTCTTAAGCTGAAGTTCGGAAACCGATTTATGAAACCGATTTCCGATTATTCAACGCAAGAATAATTTTGAATTATTTTGCAAGGCTAAGAGAAATTTTTCGATTCTCTTTGTCAATATCGATAACTACAAATTCTTTTCGCTCGTTAAGAGTAAAGATGTTTTCTGGGTTGATATCGTTACCTTTTCCAAGTTCTGAAACGTGAACAAGAGCTTCAATCGCTGGACTGATTTTTACAAAAGCACCAAATGGTGTAATTCGAGTTACAGTTCCTTCAACCTTTGAACCTTTTTTGAATTGCTCAACTTCTGAAAGCCATGGGTCTTCAGTTAGCTGTTTCATTGAAAGACTTAGGCGATCTTTGTCGATTGCAATGATTTTTGCTTTAATTGTATCACCGATTTTTACATAATCTTTTGGATTATTTACGCGTTCCCAAGAAATTTCAGAAATGTGAACCAAACCTTCAATTCCTTCGATATTTACAAAAACACCAAAGTCTACAACACCCGTCGCAACACCTTCAACTTCATCGCCGATTTTCAAGCTATCGAATCGTTCATTGAGACCATCTTTAACAGCTTCTTTTTCGCTGAAAATTAATTTATTAGTTTTGCGATCTGCGTCAAGAATTCGAACACTGATTGATTTGTCGATCAAAACATTTAATCGGCTCAAAATCTCATCTTTATCGCTTGCACCAACGCGTGGGTAGTGTTCTGCTGAAAGTTGAGAAACCGGTAAGAATCCACGGATTCCTTCATATTCAACCAACAATCCACCTCGGTTTGCATCAAATGGAATAATTTCGATAGTTTCACCGTTTTCCATTTTTTCGATAATCTCTTCCCAGCCACGATCTTTAGCAGCTTTTCGAAGAGAAAGCAACGACATTCCGTTGTCCATTTCAGTATCAACAACGCTTGCTGTTACTGTTTCACCTTCAACAAGGTTTTTCGAATGACCAGCTTCACGGCGAGGAACAAATCCAACACCTTTAGCACCAAGGTCAATTAAAATTTCGTGCTTGCGAACTGAAAGAATTGTTCCTTCAACAGTTTCGCCTTGATTTAGTTGGTTTGCGCTCTCTGGAGCAGACGCCAACAATTCGTCCATAGTTAGTTTTTTGGCTTCAGCCATTAGTCTTTAAGACTCCTTCCTTAATTGTATTTCTTTGAACATAGCTAAAATTAACCTGCCCAATAGATTGATACCATTTTAACATTTTACGCTCAAAAAATCAAGCGTTTTAAAAGGTTGAAATTTAAGCTTTTTCGGTGTAGAATATGCTTATGATTATCGCGATTGACACAGGTGGAACAAAAACTTTATTAGCAAGCTTTTCTGACAATGGAAAGCTTCTAAAATCTTTCGAATTTAAAACACCAAAATCAAAACAAAAATATATTGAAATTATTGAAAAAATTATCAAAAAAGAGTTTTCAAAAGAGATAAAAAATGGTGAAGTTAAAGCGATTTCTTGCGCCGAGCCTGGAATAATCGAAAATGAAATTGTTGTTTGGGCGAAAAATTTAAACTGGCAAAATTTCAACATTAAGTCTGAGATTTCGAAAATATTCCCTCAACCTAAAATTTTTATTGAAAATGATGCAAATCTCGCGGGACTTTTCGAAAGTAAAAAATTTAAAAATAAGCATCAAAACATGCTTTATATCACACTCTCAACAGGAATTGGTTCAGGCATAATTACCTCAGGAAAAATTAACCAAGGATTAAAAAATAGCGAAATTGGTCGAATTCCAATCGAGTTTGACGGTACAATAAAAGAATGGGAAGAAATCGCCAGTGCGCGAGCAATTTTTAATGTTTATGGAAAATATGTGAGCGAAATTTCAAACCCACGACAATGGAAAAGAATTGCAGATAGAATTTCACGTGGTTTTCTGGTAGCAATCCCAATAATTCAGCCTGATGTGATTGTAATTGGCGGAAGTCTTGGTGAAAATTTCGAAAAATTCGATCTGTTTTTAAACCAACTCATCAAAGAAAATCTCCCCGAAGGAATTTCCTGCCCAAAAATTATTAAATCAGAAAAACCGCGAGAAGCTGTTATTTATGGCTGCTACGAATTTGCAAAAGAACAGCTTTAATATTTTTCAAAAAGTCTAAATTGTGTTAAAATAGTTTTATGAATCTAGAATTTGCAAACAGGTTGCGTCAAGATTTTCCACAATTCAACTTTGAAGAAAGCGACGATTTTTATTGGTCAAAAAAAGAAAATACAATTTTTTTCAATCTAAATTCTTCAAACTTTCACTTGTTAATCCTCCACGAATTAGCTCACGCACTGCTTGGACACGAAGATTTTTGGCTTGACATTGAGCTATTAAAAATGGAAACTGAGGCCTGGGATTTAGTTAAAAATACCCTTACAGCTCAATATGGTTTTTGCTTTAATTCAAATTTAGCCGAACAAAAACTTGACACATATCGTGACTGGATCCACAAAAGAAGCCTTTGTCCAAATTGTAAAGTTAATGGTTTTCAACAGCGAGATTTAAGCTATAAGTGTCCTGCCTGTGGAACAGTTTGGCAAAATAATGACTCCCGTTTTAAAAGTTTACGGCGAAAAATAAAATAAAATCACGCTACATTTCGAAAGCGTGATTTTATTTATATACCTTTTAAGCTACACGAACTTCAATTTTCGATTCTTCAGATTCGTCAGTCATTAAAATTTTTGTTGTAGCTGGGCCACGACGACTAATTCGACCGCCCTTTTGCCCTGCGATTTTTGCAAGTTCACGGTTTGCGGCGAATCCACCAGTTGTTCCATTTTTACCACCTTTTTGCCCAATTCGTGAATAAAAATCTTTTCCATATTTTGCTTTATTAGTTGCGGCTGCCTTTGCGCCGCCCGCCTTTGTTCCGGCCATTTAATCTCCTTTGTTTTATTAAATTCTAATCTATTTTTGATTATGTTTTAATTATATCACAACTTATGCTTTTTGTCAATATTTACATAAGAGTTTTTTATTTTATTATAATGTTTTTTGTACTTATGTTCTGTTTATGTTATAATTTTATTATGATTTTTCGAATACATAATGAGTTCTATCGCAAATTGCCTAAGCAGATTTGTATATTTTTCTTGCCAAAATCGATAAAAACCAAAATACAAAATAAAGCGATTTTAGGGCTTCAAAAACAGCTTTTGAATACTTTACCAAATTTTAGCGAAAGTGAGCTTAGAGAGTATGAAAATAGTATTAGAAACATAAATTTTTGGCATGGAACTGGTGGTTTCGAATATGATTATAATGGAAAAATCATACCAATTTTTGAAAGTATTTTAAAAAATGGTATAAAAGTCCATCAAGATGATTATTTAGTAATTTATTCTAAAAAACTCAGCATGAAATCTATCTCCTTAGTCGATAAAAGAATTATTGCCAGATGCTATGCAGACAACCATAATTTTAAAAGTCCTAAAACTTTTCGTTTCGGTAATAGTATTTTTTGGATTGTGCGACATTATACAAAAATGTATA